>NZ_JBDJPF010000052.1:0-53650 GCF_054957865.1 Streptomyces xingningensis | reverse complement strand
GGGCTATGGGGGAGGGTGATGCGACAACGCGGCGAGGCGCCGTGCCAGGCGCCGCAGGGCCCGCACTGATCCATAAGACACGCCCTGGCCCGCCGCCCTGGACGGCCGCGCCCGCCACCGGAGGCCAGGGCGTGCCCGGCCCGGAGTCCCGGACGGTGTTCTCGCTGGAGGGCGGTCCGGGCACGGTGCTCGAGGACAAGCTCTCCGTCGTCAACCCCGGCGACCGGGCTCACACGGTCGAGCTGCGGGGGACCGGCTCCTGGATCACCCTCGCGGCCCGCCGGGTGCGGGTCCCGCCCCGTACCCGGGCGGAGGTGCCCCTGACCGTGACCGTCCCGGCGGACGCGGCGCCCGGCGACCACCCCGCCGCGGTGCTCGCCACCGGGGACGGCGGGCAGGTCCGGGTGCCGATGGCGGTACGGGTCAGCGGGGCCGCGCTGCCCGCGCTCGGCGTGGGGCGGGTGCGGGTCAGCGGCACCGGCGGCGGCGCGGTGATCCGCTGGGAGCTGGTCAACCGGGGCAATACGGCGCTCGCGCCACACCTGACGATCCGGGCGGAGGGCCTGTTCGGGGAGGTCCTGCGGCGTACGGTCCGCCCCGCCGAGCTGCCGCCGGGGCGGCGGATGCGGCTCGCGGAGCGGTGGCCGGACGCGCCTCGGCTGACCGACCGGGTGAAGGTCGAGGTCACGGCCTCGGCGCCGGGCCTCGCTCCGGTTTCCGCGAGGGGCTCGTACACCCCGCTGCCCTGGCTGCGGCCGGTGGCGGGCGGGCTGGCCGTGCTGGCCGTCGGCATGGGCGGCTGGGTGCTGCGGCGGAGGCGTACACGTGGGGGGAGCGGGCCGTGAGCCGTCGGGTGTGGGGTGCGCTGCTGGTGGTGCTGGTCGTGCTGCTGCTGCCGGGGCGGGCGGCGCTGGGCGCCGCCGGGCCCACGGTCGCGGTGGACCGGAGCGAGGCGGGCAAGGGCGGCAGCGTCACGGTGACGGGCGCCGGGTGGCGTCCGCATGCCCTGCTCACGCTGGTCATCTGCGGGCAGAACATGATCGGCGGCACCAATGCCTGCGCCAACGCGGACGGGCGGACGGTCACCACCGCCGCGGACGGCACCTTCCGCCGCGGCCTTCCGGTGGCCGAGCCGCCGAAGCCCTGCCCCTGTGTGGTGCATGTCGCGACGGTGCTGGGACCGGCGGCCGCCGCGGACGCCGCCTTCCGGGTGGCGGGGCACCCGATCGAGCCCCTGCCGCCCGATGGCGCCGGGGCACGGCTGAGCGTGCTGGACGCGCGGCTCGAGGGCGCCGACGGGGTGCTGACCTGGTTCGGCGCACCGCCGCGGCGAAGACTGGTGCTCACCGTCGGCAACCCGGGGTCGGCGGCGGTGAAGGACCCGGTGTTCCGGATCGGCACCTCGCACGAAGTGCTCGCCCCCGAGTGGGAGCGACGGACCTGGCACGGGACGGTGGACGCCGGGCGGAGGGCACGGGTGTCGCTGGGGGTGGAGCTGGCGGCCGGGGCCTATGGGGACTATGTCGTCTCGCTGGAGTACGGGGGAAAGGTGGTGGTCGAGCAGCCCTGGGGCGTCGGCCGTCCTTGGGGAGTGACGCTTTTCTGGGTGCTGTTGGGGGTGGTGGGCGTGGTGGGGGCCTATCGGCTGGGGATGACGGTGGTGGACCGGGTACGTCCGCGGATGGTTCGCGACCCGGGGGAGGGGACCGGTGAGCTGCCGTGGTTCCGGCCGGGAACGGTTCCCCCGGTGCGGGGGCGCTCCGCGCGGGGGAAGGACGGTGGGGGTCCGGACGCGATGCCGGCCTGCGAGGCCCCCGCACCGGGGGAGTAGCGGCTCGCCGCCTCCCCCTCCGGCGCCCGGTCCGGGTGAGCTGTCACCGCCGCGGCCCCGCGGGCATGCCGCGGCCCCCGGTGCGGATCAGCGCCGGGGGCCGGTGCCGGCGGCGTCGGCCGGCTCAGCGGACGTCGCCCATGAGGGAGACGATCTTCTTGCGGTACATCCAGATCGCGAAGCCCGCCAGCGCGGCCGCGCCCGCCTCGCCCAGGATCACGCCGATGCCATTGAGGTTCACGCCCGCCGTGGAGAGCAGGCTGGTGGTGCAGTCACCGGCGGTGACGGCGAGGAACCAGACCCCCATCATCTGGCTCGCGTACTTCTGCGGCGCCATCTTGGTGGTCAGCGAGAGGCCGACCGGGGAGAGGCACAGCTCGCCCATGGTCTGGATCATGTAGATCATCAGCAGCCAGGCGGGGCTGACCGTCCTGCCGTCCACCGCCATCGACATCGGGATGGCGAAGACGACGAACGAGGCACCGGCGAGGACCATCGCCATGGAGAACTTCACCGTGGTGCTCGGCTCGCGGTCGCGCCTGGACAGCCACATCCACAGCCAGGCGAAGACCGGGGCCAGGGCCATGACCCAGAGCGGGTTGACCGACTGGAACCAGGTGGACGGGAAGTTGATGCCGAAGACATTGTCGGCGGTCTTCTTCTCGGCGAAGGTCGACATCGTCGAACCGGCCTGGTCGAAGATCATCCAGAACACGGCGGCCGCCACAAAGAACCAGATATAGCCACTGACCTTGGTCTGCTCGGTCGCCGTGAGCTCCTTGTCCCGCTTGATGCGGACCAGCACGGAGACCGGGATGACCAGGCCCAGCAGGGCGAGCGGCACCTTGGCCCAGTTGACGCTGAAGGATCCGGTGCCGATCACCACGCCGTAGAAGGCGGCGCCGACGGCGAGCCAGATCAGGCCCTTCTTCAGCCAGGAGTTGCGCTCGGCGACCGTCAGCGGGGTCGGGACCTCGCTGCTCCTGGGGCTCAGATGCCGGGTCCCCAGCAGGAACATGATCAGGCCCAGGCCCATGCCGACGGCGGCAACGGTGAAGCCGAGGTGCCAGTTGACCTTCTGGCCGATGGTGCCGACGACCAGCGGGGCGGCGAAGGCACCGATGTTGATGCCCATGTAGAAGATCGTGAAGCCACCGTCCCGGCGCGGATCCTGCGGACCGGTGTAGAGGTGGCTGACCATCGTGGAGATATTGGCCTTCAGCAGACCGGAACCGATCGCGACCACCGCCAGACCGGCGAAGAAGGTCGGCTTGCCGGGGACCGCCAGCAGCAGGTGACCGGCCACGATCACGGTCGCCCCGATGGCGACCGTCCTGCGCGGACCCCAGACGCGGTCGCCGATCCAGCCGCCGGGCATGGTGAGCAGGTACACCATGGCCACATACACCGAGTAGATGGCCACCGAGCCGGCCTCGGGCATCGCCAGACCGCCACCCTGGCTGCCGGACTTGGCGTCCGGGCCTCCGGAGATCAGGTAGACGACGAGAAGGGCGCGCATGCCGTAGTAGGAGAAGCGCTCCCACATCTCGGTCATAAAGAGAGTGGCCAGGCCGCGGGGGTGGCCGAAGAAGGTCTTGCCGTGGGGGGCAGGAGCCAGGTCCTGCGCGGCGGTGTCCTTCATCAGGCTGGACGCCATGGTCGATCCTTGGATGCTCAGGACACGCGTGTGAGCTGCTGCGCGCCCGTATGTGGGGGGTTGGCCGGCACCGGCTACTGCGCCACCCGCCCCCACGCCCTTGGGGTTCGGCGCCTGGAGAGGAACCGGCAGAGCAGCCGTACACCGGGATCCACGCCCCCCGCGCACCTTCGCGCGGCGGACCCGGCCGACAGGTCATTCACTGTGAAACAAGACTGGTGGCTCCAGCCCCGCGCACGACAGAGACCTTCGGCGCGACTGACGAGCCGAAGGTCCCCCGATGGTGCTACAGATGTCCCGTCACCATACGTCACATCCCGCCCCGATATGAAATGAGTTGAGACGTGGATCACAGGGATGGAAGGAACCATTCGCCCACCTTCCGGAGTGGTGAAACCTTTGGTGATCTGTTGACGCAGCTACCCCTAAGCGCACTCTGACGTGCGTCCGAGCGGACTACCATCACACCCATGACCCGAGTACTGCTCGCCGAGGATGACGCCTCCATCTCGGAGCCGCTCGCACGCGCGCTGCGCCGCGAAGGATATGAGGTGGAGGTCCGTGAAGACGGCCCCACAGCGCTCACCGCCGGCCTCAAGGGAGACGTGGACCTGCTCGTCCTCGACCTCGGGCTGCCCGGCATGGACGGCCTGGAAGTGTGCCGGCGACTGCGTACCGACGGCCATGGTTTCCCGGTGCTGGTGCTCACCGCCCGCGCCGACGAGGTGGACACCGTGGTCGGCCTGGACGCCGGCGCCGACGACTATGTCACCAAGCCCTTCCGGCTGGCCGAGCTCCTGGCGCGGGTGCGGGCCCTGCTGCGCCGGGGCGCCGCCGAGTCCCCCCAGCAGGCGACGGCCACCCATGGGGTGCGGATCGACGTCGAGTCGCACCGGGCCTGGATGGGCGACGAGGAACTCCAGCTCACCGCCAAGGAGTTCGACCTGCTGCGGGTGCTGGTCCGGGACGCCGGCCGGGTCGTCACCCGGGACCAGCTGATGCGCGAGGTCTGGGACACCACCTGGTGGTCGTCCACCAAGACCCTGGACATGCACATCTCCTGGCTGCGCAAGAAGCTCGGCGACGACGCCGCGAACCCGCGCTACATCGCCACCGTCCGTGGCGTCGGCTTCCGGTTCGAGAAGAACTGACGAACCCCTGAAAAGAGAAGAACCGGCACCGTGCGCCGCCGACTGATCAACTCCACGCTCGCCGTCGTCCTGGTCGTGATCGCCGTCTTCGGGATCTCGCTCGTCATCGTCGAGACCCGCACGATCGAGAGCAGCGCCCGCGAGAACGTGCAGTCCGAGGCCGTGCGCCTGGTGAGCGTCGTCGACAGCCGGCTGGCGAGCGCCGAGCGCGTCGAGTCGGGGGTGCTCAGCGAACAGATCACCCCCGACCGGTACGCCCGGATCGAGATCCCCCTCCGGGCCCCCATCGTGCTGGGCACCAAGCCCGGCGGCGGCGTGATCACCTCCACGCAGAAGGGCGAGCACGGCGAGACCGTACGGGTCGAGGCGTCCCGCTCCACGGTCAGCCGGGAGGTCGGCCGCACCCTGCTGGTGATCCTCACGGTGGCGCTGCTGGCCGTCATCGCGGCCGTGTTCCTGGCCGTGCGGCAGGCGAACAAGCTCACCGCACCGCTCACCGACCTGGCCGAGACGGCCGAGCGCCTGGGCTCCGGCGACCCCCGGCCCAGGCACCGCCGCTATGGGGTGCCCGAGCTGGACCGGGTCGCGGATGTACTGGACTCGAGCGCCGAGCGCATCGCCCGGATGCTCACCGCCGAGCGGCGGCTGGCCGCCGACGCCTCCCACCAGCTGCGCACCCCGCTGACCGCGCTGTCCATGCGGCTGGAGGAGATCACGCTCACCGATGACCCGGACACGGTCAAGGAGGAGGCGACCATCGCCCTCTCCCAGGTGGAGCGCCTCACCGACGTCGTCCAGCGACTGCTGACCAACTCCCGTGATCCCAAGACCGGTTCGGCCGTCACCTTCGATCTCGACGAGGTCATCAAGCAGCAGCTCGAGGAGTGGCGGCCCGCCATTCGCGGCAGCGGCCGGGCCCTGGTGCGCTCCGGCAAGCAGGGGCTGCGGGCCGTGGGTACGCCCGGTGCCGTCTCCCAGGTGATCGCGACGCTGATCGAGAACTCCCTGATGCATGGCGACGGCACGGTGGCCCTGCGCACCCGGGTCACCGGTAATCAGGCGGTGGTGGAGGTCTCCGACGAGGGGCCGGGCGTTCCCCCGGACCTGGGCTCGCGGGTCTTCGAGCGGACGGTCAGCGGCCGGAACTCCACCGGGCTGGGGCTGGCGGTCGCCCGCGACCTGGCGGAGGCGGACGGCGGCCGGCTGGAGCTGTTGCAGCAGCGGCCGCCCATTTTCGCGTTGTTTCTGAGCCGCGAAGCGGATCAGACGGAGGAAGGGGCCTGAGCCGCGAAGCGGATCAGACAGAAGAGGGTGCCTGACCGCGAAGCGGATCAGGCGGAGCGGGACGAGGACTGAGCCTCCGCCCGCGGCGGCGCGTCCGCGAGGAACGATTCGGCGGTCTCCACGGCCGCACGGGCCGGCAGCGCCCGGAACACCCAGGTGCGGTACGACCAGAAGCGGAAGACCGTGCCGATGCCCAGCCCGATCACATTCTTGGCGATGTTGTTGGCGAGTGGGCCGGTGAACCCCAGGCCATAGTGCGAGATCGCCAGGATGCCGTTCTCGATGACCAGCCCCACGCCGCTGAACAGCAGGAACAGGGTCAGTTCACGGCTGCGGCGGCTTCGGTCGCAGTCCCGGTACGTCCAGTGGCGGTTGCCCACATAGTTGGTCGCGATCGCCACGACGGTGGCGATGACGCCCGAGCGCACCACGGCGAGGTGCAGGCCATTGGTGCAGATGTTGAAGACGATGAAGTTGACCACGAACCCGATGGCACCGACCGCACCGAATTTCGCGATTTCGCGCGCCAGCCGCTCCAGCCGGGAACGCACTGTGCGCCGTTGACTCATAGCGATGTCAGGCTCCATTGAGTGGACGGTCTGGGGCTGAGTGGACGGTCTGGGGCGCAGGGCGTTCTCTGCACAAGCCACCATGCTAGCGAGGCGGGCTCGGTCTCCAGCAGGGGAGTGGGTGAACGACTGGAAAACGGCTGCCACTTCGCCTTGGACGATCGTCCAAGGAGGTCGCGGGGGCGGTCGTTCGTGCGGATACCCTGGGTGCGTGACGTTCCCGGTAGTCGGCATGGTCGGCGGCGGTCAGCTCGCCCGTATGACCCACGAGGCGGGCATTCCCCTCGGCATCAGGTTCAAGCTGCTCAGCGATACCCCACAGGACTCGGCGGCCCAGGTGGTCAGCGATGTCGTCATCGGCGACTACCGCGACCTGGACACCCTTCGTGCTTTCGCACAAGGCTGCGATGTGATCACCTTCGATCATGAGCATGTCCCCACCGAGCACCTCCGGGCCCTGGAGGCGGACGGCATCCCGGTCCGGCCGGGGCCCGATGCGCTGGTGCACGCCCAGGACAAGGGCGTGATGCGGGCGAGGCTCGGCGAGATCGGGGTGCCGTGTCCGCGCCACCGGATCGTCGGGGACCCGGCGGATGTGGCGCGCTTCGCCGCGGAGGGGGAAGGCTTCCCCGTGGTGCTGAAGACCGTGCGCGGCGGCTATGACGGCAAGGGCGTCTGGGTGGTGCGCGACGTCCGCGAGGCGGAAGAGCCCTTCCGGGCCGGGGTGCCGGTGCTGGCGGAGGAGAAGGTGGAGTTCGTCCGCGAGCTCGCCGCCAATGTGGTGCGTTCCCCGCACGGCCAGGCCGTTTCCTACCCCGTGGTGGAGTCCATCCAGGTGGACGGCGTATGCGACACGGTCATCGCCCCGGCGCCCGGGCTTTCCCAGGAGCTGTCCGCGCACGCCCAGCAGCTCGCCCTCAAGGTGGCCAAGGAACTGGGTGTGGTCGGGCACCTCGCGGTGGAGCTGTTCGAGACCGCCGACGGGCGGGTGCTGGTCAACGAGCTGGCGATGCGCCCGCACAACTCCGGCCACTGGACCCAGGACGGCGCGATCACCTCGCAGTTCGCCAACCATGTGCGGGCCGTGCTGGATCTGCCGCTGGGCGATCCCCGGCCGCGTGCCAGGTGGACGGTGATGGCCAATGTGCTGGGCGGCGACTATCCGGACATGTATTCCGCGTACCTCCATTGCATGGCACGGGACCCGGGCCTGAAGATCCATATGTATGGCAAGGACGTCAAGCCCGGCCGCAAGGTGGGACACGTCAACACCTACGGCGACGACCTGGCGGATGTGCGGGAGCGCGCGAGCCACGCCGCCGGATATCTACGAGGAACGATCACGGAATGAGTTCCCCTGTCATCGGCATCGTCATGGGCTCCGACTCGGACTGGCCCGTCATGGAAGCCGCCGCCCAGGCCCTGGACGAATTCGGCGTCCGCTATGAAGTCGACGTGGTCTCCGCGCACCGGATGCCGCGCGAGATGATCGCCTACGGTGAACGGGCGGCGGACCGCGGGCTCAAGGCGATCATCGCGGGCGCGGGCGGCGCCGCCCATCTGCCCGGGATGCTGGCCTCCGTCACCACGCTGCCGGTGATCGGCGTGCCGGTGCCCCTGAAGATCCTCGACGGCATGGACTCCCTGCTGTCCATCGTGCAGATGCCGGCCGGGGTGCCGGTGGCCACCGTCTCCATCGCGGGCGCGCGCAACGCCGGGCTGCTCGCGGTGCGGATGCTCGCCGCGCACGACGAGGAACTCCGCGAGCGCATGCGGCACTTCCAGGACGAACTCAACGAGCAGGCGACCGACAAGGGCAAGCGGCTGCGCGCCAAGGTCGAGGGCGCCACCGGCTTCGGCTTCGGGAAGTGAGCACCATGAGCGAACTGGCACGGGCCCGGGAACTGCTGGCCGCGCACCCCGTGGTGGACGGGCACAACGACCTGCCCTGGGCGCTGCGCGAGCACGTCCGCTATGACCTGGACCGGCGGGACATCGCCACCGACCAGAGTGCGGCGGGCCTGCACACCGACCTGCCGCGGCTGCGGGCGGGTGGCGTGGGGGCGCAGTTCTGGTCGGTGTATGTCCGTACGGACATGACCGGTGACAATGCGGTCAGTGCGACGCTCGAACAGATCGACATCGTACGGCAGTTGACCGACCGCTACGCCGCCGATCTGCGGCTCGCGCTCACCGCCGACGACATGGAGGCGGCCCGGGCCGAGGGGCGCATCGCCTCGTTGATGGGCGCGGAGGGCGGGCACAGCATCAACTGCTCGCTGGCCACGCTGCGTTCGCTGCACCGGCTCGGGGTGCGCTATATGACGCTCACCCACAACGACAACATTCCCTGGGCGGATTCGGCGACCGATGAGGTGCGGGCGGGCGGGCTGACCCGGTTCGGCGAGGAGGTCGTGCGGGAGATGAACCGCATCGGCATGCTGGTCGACCTCTCCCATGTGGCCGACGGCACCATGCGGGACGCCCTGCGGGTGAGCCGGGCGCCGGTGATCTTCTCGCACTCCTCGGCGCGCGCGGTGTGCGACCACCCGCGCAACATCCCGGACGATGTGCTGAGTTCGCTGGCCGCCAATGGGGGTGTGGCGATGGCGACCTTCGTACCGAAGTTCATCCTGCCGGAGGCCGTCGCCTGGACGCGGGCCGCGGACGAGAACATGCGGGCGCACGGCTTCCACCACCTGGACACCACGGCCGAGGCGATGGCGGTGCACCGCGCCTTCGAGGCCTCCCGGCCCCGGCCGGTCGCCACGGCGGCGACGGTCGCCGATCACCTGGACCATATGCGTGAGGTGGCGGGGGTCGATCACATCGGGGTGGGCGGGGACTTCGACGGGACGGCGTTCACCCCGGTGGACCTCGCCGATGTCGCGGGATACCCGAACCTGATCGCGGAGCTGTTGCGGCGGGGCTGGTCGGAAGCCGACCTGGCCAAGCTGACCTGGCGGAACGCGGTCCGGGTGGTGCGCGAGGCGGAGGCTGTGGCACGGAAGTTGTCCGCCTCGCGGGGGCCGTCCGTCGCGACCATCGACGCACTGGACGGGTAGCGCAGGGCCCCCGAGAACGAGGGCCGCCCTACGCCTGGGGGCGCCCCATGGCCCGGTATGTCCAGCCCGCCGCCCGCCAGGCCGCGGGCGACAGCGCGTTGCGGCCGTCCAGGATGTGCGGTTCCCCGACCACCGAGGCCAGTGCCGCCGGGTCCAGTTCGCGAAACTCCGCCCACTCCGTGAGGTGCAGCACCGCATGTGCGCCCCGGCAGGCGTCCAGCGCCGTCGGTGCATATGCCAGGGTCGGGAAGAGGCGGCGCGCGTTGTCCATGCCCTTGGGGTCGTACACCGTGACCTGCGCACCCTGCAGATGGATCTGACCGGCGACATTGAGTGCGGGTGAATCCCGTACGTCGTCGGAGTCCGGCTTGAAGGTCGCGCCCAGTACGGCCACCCGCCGTCCGAGGAAGCTGCCGCCGACGGTCTCGCGGGCCAGCTCGACCATATGGCCGCGGCGGCGCATATTGATCGAGTCGACCTCGCGCAGGAAGGTCAGCGCCTGGTCGACGCCCAGTTCGCCGGCGCGGGCCATAAAGGCGCGGATGTCCTTGGGCAGGCAGCCCCCGCCGAAGCCGATGCCGGCCCGCAGGAACTTCTTCCCGATCCGGTCGTCATGGCCTATGGCCTCGGCGAGCTTGGCCACATCGCCACCGGCGGCCTCGCAGACCTCGGCCATGGCGTTGATAAAGGAAATCTTGGTCGCCAGGAAGGAGTTGGCGGCCGTCTTGACCAGCTCGGCGGTCGGGTAGTCGGTGACCACGAACGGCGAGCCCTCGCCGATCGGCGTCGCATACACCTCGCGCAGCAGCTTCTCCGCGCGCTCGCCGGTGACACCCACCACGATGCGGTCGGGGTGCAGGGTGTCCTGGACGGCGAAGCCCTCGCGGAGGAACTCCGGGTTCCACGCCAGCTCCACATCCGCGCCCGCCGGGGCCAGTTGCTCGATCAGCTCCGCCAGCCGCGCCGCGCTGCCGACCGGCACGGTGGACTTGCCGACGACCAGCGCCGGGCGGCGCAGCCGCGGGGCCAGGGAGGCGATGGCGCTGTTGACATAGGACATGTCGCAGGCGTACTCGCCGTGTTTCTGCGGGGTGTTCACACAGATGAAGTGGACGTCGCCGAATTCGCCGGCCTCGTCCCAGGAGGTGGTGAAGCGCAGCCGCCCGGTCGAGCCCTCGATCCCGGCGACATGCCTGCGCAGCAGCTCCTCGAGCCCCGGCTCATACATCGGGACCTCGGCGCGGCCGAGCATCTCGATCTTCTCCGGGGCCACATCCAGGCCCAGTACCTCGAATCCGAGCTCGGCCATGGCCGCTGCGTGGGTGGCGCCGAGGTAGCCGGTGCCGATCACGGTGATCTTGAGGGCCATGCCGAGTTTGTCCCTTCCCGGGGCGTCGCTGTCCGACCGCAGATCCTAACCACAGGCTCTCGGGGGCCGACGCGCGTCGTTCACCGGGGTGCGGTTTCGATCATGGGTGTTTGACAGATTACTCACAACTTCTTGACCGTTTCTTTTCTGGGGTGGTCTTGACGTGCCAAGCTTGGCCCAAATTGGACCGTTTCATAAGAAACCTTAGGTTGGGTCGGGGGACATGTCAGGGACCGCATCCGGGCGTGATCAGGGGCGCCATGCCGTGGAGAAGGTCAGGAAGAGACGCATCAGGGGCTTTGTCCGCCCCTCGTTCGTCGCCTTTGCCGCGAGCGCCGTGGCCGTGTGGTGGGTCCTGGGCGGCACTCTCCATCTGTACGGGCTGATAGCCGTCGGCCTGATGGCGGTGAAGCTGCTGCTCTCGCTGACCTACCGCCCGTACCGCGTCGGTGACCGGGACACCTCGCTCGACCGCTGGAAGATCGTCACGGTCGTCCCCACCTACAACGAGGACCCGGACACCTTCGAGCGCTGTCTGCACAGCATCCTCACCCAGGAGCGGCGGGTGCAGGAGGTCCATGTCGTCGACGACGCGAGCCACGACCGCTCGGCCGCCGACCGGGCCCGGTCCATGAAGCCGCTCTTCGACCAGGCGGGCATCGCCCTCCATGTCCACATCCAGCCGGAGAACAAGGGCAAGCGCGAGGCGCTCGCCCGCGGCTTCCTGGCGGCTCCCGACGCGGACGGCTATCTCTGTGTGGACTCCGACACCGTCCTCGATCCCGAGGCGGTGGGCGAACTGCTCAAGGCGTTCCACAGCCCCAAGGTGAAGGCCGCCACCGGGCTCGTCCTCGCGCTCAACCAGCGCAAGAACTTCCTCACCCGCCTGATAGACCTGCGCTACGGCAACGCCTTCCTCTTCGAACGGGCCGCCTACTCCAGGCTCGGCTCGGTGCTGTGCTGCTGCGGCTCGCTGGTCATCTACCGGGGCGACGTCGTGCACAAGAACCTCCATGACTTCGTCACCCAGAAGTTCTTCGGCCGGCCGGCCATCTTCGGTGACGACCGCCGGCTGACCAACTACAGCCTCATCGAGGGCAAGGTCCTCTTCCAGGAGACCGCGGTCGCCTACACCGCCGTGCCGGAACGGCTGCCGCACTTCCTGCGCCAACAGGTGCGCTGGAACAAGTCCTTCTTCCGGGAGTCGCAGTGGGCACTGCGCAAGCTCTCCAAGGTGCGCCCGGGCTTCTACCTCACGCTGATCGAGGTCTCGACCTGGTTCGTCTTCACCGGGGCGATGCTCACCTCCGTGGTCTATCTGCCGCTGACCCAACCCGGCTCCGCGGCCGGCCACCTCACCACCTATCTCATCTTCACCGTCCTGATGGGATATGTGCGCAGCGTGCGCTACCTCGACTTCCGCCGCCCGGGCACCACCCTGATCGGACGGCTGGCGATCTACTCCCTGGCCCCGGTCTACGGAGTCCTCCACCTCTTCCTGCTGCTCCCCATCCGGCTCTACGCCATGCTCACCATGGCCCGTGGCCAGTGGGGCACCCGGCAGAACGGCGTCGAGGTCGCCGATGACGAGGTCGCCACCGCCGGCCTCTACCAGGACCTCGCCCAGGAAACCCCGCTGCCGCGCCCGGCGGACCCCGTGGAGCCGGTGCACGAGAGGGCGCCCGAGCCGGTGCAGGAGTGGTACGCGCCGCATTACGCCCCGTACGGGCAGTACGCCGAGCAGTACGTGATGCCCGAGCCGCAACCGGTGGGGTACGACCCGTACGACCCTTATGGGTATGGGTACTGGCCCCAGCAGCAGACCGAGAGCGGGGCCTGGAGGTGAACCGTCCGGGGCCGTCGTCAGGTTGTCGTCAAGCTCACGTAGGCCTGGCGGGCGGTGCCCCCCTAGAATCCGGTTACTAAACGGTAGTTAACTCTCTGGGGAGTACGCCTTGGCGGGAAAAGCGGGAAACAAGGACTTTGATCTCTACCGGCCCTCCGAGGAGCACGACGAGCTCCGCAAGGTCGTGCGCTCGCTCGCCGAGGCGAAGATCACGCCGTTCGCGGCCGAGGTGGACGAGGCGGCGCGCTTCCCGCAGGAGGCCCTCGAGGCGCTGGTCGCCGCCGACCTGCACGCCGTGCATGTCCCCGAGGAGTTCGGCGGCGCGGGCGCCGACGCGCTGGCCACCGTGATCGTCATCGAGGAGGTGGCGCGCGCCTGTGCCTCCTCCTCGCTGATCCCGGCGGTCAACAAACTGGGCTCGCTGCCGGTGGTGCTGTCCGGTTCCGAGGAGCTGAAGAAGCGGTACCTGACGCCGCTCGCCAAGGGCGACGCGATGTTCTCGTACTGCCTGAGCGAGCCCGACGCCGGTTCGGACGCGGCGGGCATGAAGACCCGGGCCGTGCGCGACGGCGACTTCTGGGTGCTCAACGGCGTCAAGCGCTGGATCACCAACGCCGGTGTCAGCGAGTACTACACGGTGATGGCCGTCACCGACCCGGAGAAGCGCTCCAAGGGCATCTCCGCCTTTGTGGTCGAGAAGTCCGACGAGGGCGTCTCCTTCGGCGCCCCCGAGAAGAAGCTCGGCATCAAGGGCTCCCCGACCCGCGAGGTCTACCTCGACAATGTCCGCATCCCCGCCAACCGCATGATCGGCGAGGAGGGCACCGGCTTCGCGACCGCGATGAAGACCCTGGACCACACCCGGATCACCATCGCCGCCCAGGCCTTGGGCATCGCCCAGGGCGCCCTGGACTACGCCAAGGACTATGTCCAGGAGCGCAAGCAGTTCGGCAAGCCCATCGCCGACTTCCAGGGCATCCAGTTCATGCTCGCCGACATGGCGATGAAGCTGGAGGCGGCCCGTCAGCTGACCTACGCCGCGGCGGCGAAGTCCGAGCGGATCGACGCCGACCTCACCTTCTTCGGCGCCGCCGCCAAGTGCTACGCCTCCGACGCCGCCATGGAGATCACCACGGATGCGGTGCAGCTGCTGGGCGGCTATGGCTACACCCGGGACTACCCGGTGGAGCGGATGATGCGGGACGCCAAGATCACGCAGATTTATGAGGGCACGAATCAGGTTCAGCGGATCGTGATGGCGAGGAATCTGCCGTAGCAGCGTTTTCGCGGGTCAGCCCCCCCGGCAGTCCTGAAGTGATGCCGGGGGGCTGTGACTTACGGGTGCCCGACGATGCTGTGCGGGTCGTCCAGCCACACTCGCTGTCCGTCGCAGTCGACCGTCAGGCCGAACCGGGACCGTTCCGGCTTCCCCAAGTCATGCCAGCCGAGGAATGCCTTGCGCACCTCATCCCACAATGCGCGGGGTCCGTACTGCTCCACCTCGTACGTCTCCGCGTCCGGAACGTACTCCACGGTCGCCCACGACTTTCGGTCGTCGGCGAAGAGCCACAGGGTGGCCTCCCCGCTCTCGTCATCCGCGTCGCACCATCGGTACCACGCATCCGTGAGGTTCAGGGCGGTGAAGAACGCAGGGTCGTCCTGGATGACGTTCTGCGGTGGGATGCCGGTGCTGCTCTTGTCTCCCTCCTCCCCGTGGTAGATGTCCGGGATACGTCCCGCACCGCCCCGGTGGGTGCGGTCCCACATGAAAGCCGGGTAGCCGGAGAACGACCCCTTGGCTCTCCCGTTCGACACGTCCAGCGTCGTGTACGACCCGCTGAAGAAGCTGCTGCCCCATGGGGTGACGATCCGCCCGTCCGGACACTGCTCCAACCACGCTTGTGGCACTTCCCGCATGGTGCAGGTGCAGATGATCCGGTCGTACGGAGCGCTCCGGTGATGCCCGTCGCGGCCGTTCCCGAGTACCGTCGTCGGGTGGAATCCCGCCCGCTTCAGGTTTTCCACGGCGGTGGACAGCACCGCCGCGTCAACCTCCACCGAGGTCACGTTGTTTTCACCCAGCCGGTGAGACAGCCAGGCAGCGTTGTAACCGGTGCCCGTACCGATCTCCAACACCCGTTGCCCTTCCCGTACATCGAGCAGGCCCAGCATTTCGAGCATGACCGACGGCATGGAAGAGGATGAGGTGAAGAGCCGGAACGCGCCTTCCGGTGTGCCCTTCCCGTCGTTCACCTGGGTGACCACGGGCGCATCCGAGTAGACCGCCTGCAACCAGCTCTCAGGATCGGTGGAAAAGTCCCCTTCTTCGATGACCTGGGGGATGAACAGCGCGCGATCCACGGAGGTCACGGCGTCTTGCCAATCTGGCGGCAACACGCCTTTGTTCATGAGCGTTTCCACGAGCCGCTGCTGCGTCGCCATGCCGCATCACTTTTTCGGCGGCTCGTACGGCCTTGTCGGCCCCGGCGGTTTGTCGCGGTGGCCATCGCTGCTGGAAGTGTCGGGCTTGCCGGAGTGGTCTCCGCCCTTCTTGCCCATGTGTGCCTCTCTTCCTGTCGTTGGTGTGGCCGTCAGAGTTGACGCCGCTTCACGGACTCCGCGTAGATCAGGGCGTCGATGAGCTTGCGTGCGGTGAGCAGGGGCACGGTTCCGAGGAACAGCGACGGCTCACCGGAGAGGGAGGCGCGGCCCAGGAGTTGGGGCCAGGAGTCTCGGTCTCCCACGTTGATGCCCATCTCGGCCAGCACCCGACCGAGCATGAACGCGGTGTCGTCGGCCTTGCGCTTTCCTGCGAGGAAGGCGTCGGCTTGCTGTGCGGCTGCTTCGGTGTCCGTGGTCATGAGGAGAAGCTAGGGACCTGCGGACACCCGCAGCGAGAAAGTTGCAATCAGTTGCAGGCCAGTTAGCCAAGGACATCGATCGCTGCTGTGATCAAGCTGCGTGCGTGTGGCCCGTAAACGGCACGTCGTTGCAGTTGAGCGAAGGTCTTGAGGTAGTCACGCACCTCGCCAGGAGCGGTCACGGTGACCTCAGCAGTCAGCAGCTCAACATTGACGTGCTCGTCGTCGTAGGCGTTGAACGTTTCCACGGCCCATATGGGCCGTTGGCCCTTGGACGGGATCACGCCCAGGCTGACTGAGGGGAGGGACATCACCGACAGCAGATGCCCGAGTTGATCGGCCATGGTCTCGTCGTCGCCCATCTGGTAGTGGAGGACGGCTTGTTCGAGGAGCATGACGAACCGGTGCCCGCCTTCCCGGAGCACCCGTGCCCGTGCAAGCCGGGCCGCTACTGCTTCGGGGATGTTGTCCCGGAGGTCTCTCAGCCACGCGGCCGACTCAAGGACGGCTGTCGCGTATCCCCCGGTCTGAAGGAACCCGGGTACGAGGCCGGAGCTGTACACACGGAAGAGCTTCGTGCGCTCGTTCAGGGTAACGCGGCTCTGCTGGATCTGGCGAAGCGTTTCCTTCCTGTGGAGCCGTCTCCACTGCACGTACATGGATTCGACAGCGCGGTTGGCTGCTATGAGGTCGGCGGCTTGGTCCTGGGCGCCGCAGGCGGCACACCACGCTCGGATGTCAGCGTCCGAAGGAGCCGTCTTGGCGTTCTCGATGCGGCTGGACTTGGCTTTGTGCCAGCCGCAACGGACAGCCAGATCATGTCCGGTGAGTCCTGCATCCCGCCTGATCTCTTTGAGTCGGCCTGCCAAGGCTTCGCGGGCGGCTTGGGCACTGGACGAGGGGACGGTGGGCATGATCTGGCTGTCCTTGGTGCGCCGTCAGATCTTGTACTCCTCGTGCGGAATGCAGCGCTCCCACACCGCTTCGAAGGCGTTGGTGCACAGCTTGATGACGGCCTGGTCCTCGGTGTACTCGAAGCCGGCGCCATCACCGTCACCAGTGAAGTGGTTGAACCTCACCAGGTGATCGTCGAAGAGCCAGAAGTCGTTTCCGGGTAGTGCGATGTCCGATGCGTGCCGACGCGGCAGCCAATGGACCTGTTCACCCACGGCGACGTTGACAGCGGTGGTGGCGTGCTCGTACTTGATGTACTCGCTCACCGGTTCGGAGACAATCCGGGCCCGTCGCATGACCACGCCTCGGGCGACGGCCCCCCGTACCAGCGACGTCCAGCGGGACCAGCCTTCGGACGCCGGGTCAAGGTCTACTTCGCCGGTGCGCTTCCACTGCTCGAACTCCTCGGCTTCGCCAGCGATGCCGTAGCTGTCACGCATCTCCAGGTGCACCGCAGAACGCACAGCCGAATTCAGCAGTTCCTCAAAGCTTGCCCGCTGCTGCTTGTTCTGCGGCATCGCACGCCTTCCTGATGATGTCGATCATCCGGTACGGCATCCGGATGACTGCCTCCGTGTCCGGGTGTGGGCTGTTCTTCCGGCACTCGGCCTGAGTCTCTTCGTCGGCCAGCCAGCCCTGGAAGAGGATGTCCGGTTCGGGCTTCATCTCGACATCCACCCATGCCGCAGGGCACTGGTCGGTCTTCGTCTCTGGGTCGATCCCGACGAACAGTAGCGCCATCGCTGTCTCCCGTGTCGAGCCGTTGCGATCAGTTGCATGTGACGATCTGCCCTTCACGCCGCCCCGGTCAAGAGGGCGTGTGGCACCGGGAGACCAGCTTCGCTGATCATGGGGAAATGCTGGGGAGGCCCCTTCTGAAGAGGATGTCTGTGCAGGCCAGGCGCTTGTTGCTTGTGAAGCGTGCAGACTAATGAAGGCACAAACCAGGTCCAGCGGATCGTCATGGCCCGCAACCCGCCGTAGTCCCGACCTCGTACGGCCCCGCCCAGTGGCGGGGACGTACGGAAGCGGCCAGGGTGGTGCTGTCGGGGGTCCGCGCCGTGCCAGGGAGGTTTGTGTCATGCCCGAGGTGAACAGCCCGTACGACCCCGGGACCCCCTGCTGGGTCGATCTCATGGCCCCCGACCAGCGGGCGGCGCTCGACTTCTACCGGGATCTGTTCGGCTGGCAGGGGGAGCCCGGGCCGCCGGAGACCGGGGGCTATACGGTGTGCACCCTGAACGGGAAGGCCGTGGCCGGGATCGGGCCGTCGATGGCGCAGGAGGGGCAGTCCGAGCCGCCGACCGTGTGGACCACCTATCTGGCGGTGACGGACGCGGATGCCGCCTCGACGGCGATCACCGACAACCAGGGCAAGATCACCATGCCCGCGATGGACGTGCTGACCTTCGGCCGGATGGCCGTGGTCAGCGATCCGACGAACGCCGTGTTCGGGCTCTGGGAGGCCAGGGACTTCTTCGGCGCCGAGGTGGTCAACGAGCCCGGCGCGGTGATCTGGAACGAGCTCAACACCGCCGACCCGGAGGCCGCCAAGCGGTTCTACCCGGCCACCCTCGGCATCGCCGTCACCCCCTTCGAGCAGGTACCCGGCTACTACAGCCTGCTGGTGGGCGGCAAGGCCGTCGGTGGCATGCAGGGGCTGGACAACCTCCCGGACGGCATGCCCTCGCACTGGATGACGTACTTCGCGGTGGACGACACCGACAGCACGGTGGACGCGCTCGTCCGGGCGGGCGGCAATGTGCTCAAGCCGCCGTTCGACATGGTCGCGGGCCGGATGGCCGTGGTGCAGGACCCGCAGGGCGGGACCTTCTGCGTCATCCAGGGCGCCGAACCCGAAGCCGCCTGATGGTCAGGGCTTGTCGATCTGCTGGTCGTTCTTCAGCCGGTCGAAGAGCTGCTTCGACTTGACCGGGTCCCACTTCACCGCCACGCCATCGCTGCGGGTCGGCAGGTTCGCGGTCGAGATGGGGACGGTCAGCTGCTGCCCGTCGCCGCCGGTGACACCCTTCATCGCCCAGAACATCGAGGTCAGATCCCACAGCTCCATGTCCTTGTCGACAATGAGCGTGTCCAGGCCGGAGCCGATCACCGGGTAGAGCCGGAAGGGGTTGAGGACGGTGCTGGGCGAGGCGGCCTGCTTGGCCAGGGTGTTCAGGAACTTCTGCTGGTTGCGCATCCGGCCCAGGTCCTGGTCCGCCTCCTGGTGACGCTGGCGGACGAAGGCCAGCGACTGCCTGCCGTCCAGGGTCTGGCAGCCCGCCTTGAAGTCGGCGCCCGAGTCCCGGTCCTTGATCGGCTTGTCGATGCACATGTCCACGCCGCCGAGCGAATCCACCAGATCACGGAAGCCGCCGAAGCCGATCTCCGCATAGTGGTCGATGCGCAGCCCGGTGCTGGACTCGACGGTCCGGATGAGCAGCTCGGCGCCGCCGTCCGCGTACGCCTGGTTGAGCTTGTGCGTGGCGGCGGGGTAGCGCTTGCCGGACTTCTGCCCGGTGAAGGCGGGGATGGTGACATACGAGTCACGGGGCAGGCTGAGCATCGTCGTGCCGTTGTCGCCCGTGTGCAGGATCATCATCGAGTCGGTGTGCTTGCCGTAGTCGGCCGACCCGGTGTGCAGCTCCTCCTTGTCCTTCTCGGACAGGCCCTCCCGGCTGTCGGAGCCGACGATCAGGTAGTTGGTGCCCTTCCCGGACGGCGGACGGTCCGGCACCTTGCCGAGGTCCACCTCGCGGCGCACCTTGGAGTCGGCCCAGAAGTAGGTGCTGACGGACACCACCAGCAGCACCGCGACCAGCGCGGCCAGCCCGATCCCGATCCGCCGCCCCCAGCGGGGCCGGCCGGCGCGGGTGCGCGGCGCCCGGCTGCGCGGACCGCCGCCGCCCGCGCTGCCACGCCCGTACACCTGGCCGGTGTTGTAACCGTCATCGACGGGTCGCTGTGGCTGTGCGCTGGTGCTGCCGCGCCCGTACTGCTGCCGGCGGTCGTCACTCCGTCCTTCGGGCCAATCGTTCATAGGATGAAGTGTGCCCGGCAGGACACGGGTGCTCGCCCGATGGGACGGGACCGGTGCGGGGCTGTTGCAGACCTGATGCACAGCGGCCCGTCCGAGGGCCCCGCATACAGTGGGGAACATGACCATTCAGGACCGGAGCCCGGAATCCGCTGCGTCCGGCATACCCGGCAAGCCGATCTCGGCCTCGCGCACCACCCTCTCCCACATCATGACCAGCAACGAGACCAATCTGCTGGGCACCGTGCACGGTGGCGTGATCATGAAGCTGGTGGACGATGTCGCCGGTGCCGTCGCCGGGCGGCACTCCGAGGGCCCGGCCGTCACCGCGTCGATGGACGAGATGGCCTTTCTGGAGCCGGTCCGGGTCGGTGACCTGGTGCATGTGAAGGCCCAGGTGAACTGGACCGGGCGGTCCTCGATGGAGATCGGGGTGCGGGTCCTGGCCGAGCGGTGGAACGAGTCCAGGCCCGCCACCCAGGTCGGCAGCGCCTATCTGGTCTTCGCCGCCGTCGACGAGGACGGGCGGCCGCGGACCGTGCCGCCGGTGATCCCGGAGACCGAGCGGGACCGGCGCCGCTACCAGGAGGCGCAGATCCGGCGCACCCACCGGCTGGCCCGGCGCCGGGCGATCAGGGAGCTGCGGGAGAACCGGGCCGCGGAGGGCATCGAGGATTAGGGCTCGTCAGGCCCCCGCCCCGCAGACCACCTGGTCGCCGGTGACCACCTGGGGGGCGCCGGTCCGCTGGGGGGCCGGCTCCTGGGCCCGTACCCGGTGCACGCCCGCGAAGTCCGCGCCCAGGGTCACCAGCATCAGCGGCCCCTGACCGGCCACCGCCCGCAGCTCGGCGCCGGGCAGGGCCGCCGCGACCGAGCGGACCGAGCGGTCCCAGCGCGGGTCGAAGGAGATCACCGTGTGCGGCACCGGCGGGGCATTGGCGGGCAGCCCGGTGGTGGCGAAGCCGGTGGCGTGCAGCTCCAGGTCGGTGGCGCGGCCCAGGCCGGCGCGGCCGGCGCCGTTGAGCACCTGTACATGGATCTGCCCGGGCGACACCTCCACGGCGGTCGGGGGCTGGTCGCGGAGCCGGTTCGAGGCCGCCTTGCCGTCCTGGGTGCGGCCCGCGGGGTGCGGGGTGATGGGGCGGTCCTCGCGCAGCGCCTGGAAGATCTTGGCGGCCGCCGGTTCGTCCCACTTCACCGTCGAGCCGACGTGCGGGACCGGGAAGTCCACCACGGTGAGCGGTACGGAGGTGAACTCCGAGGACGCCGGGGTCAGCCCCTTCAGCGTGCGGCCCAGCTCGACCAGCTCGTCGGCGCTGAGGCCGCGGTCGGCGCGGACCGACCCCAGGAGCGCGTCGGCGACCTCGTGGAACCTGACCGGATTGAGCATCATCCCGCTGCTGGTCACCTTGGACAGCAGCGAGGCGATGAACCGCTGCTGCCGCCGCATCCGGCCCAGGTCGGAGCTGCCGTCCACATGCCGGGAGCGCACATACTGCAGGGCCTGCCCGCCGTTGAGCGTGCTGGTGCCGGCCGGCAGGTCCAGTCCGCTGTGATCGTCCTTGAGCGGACGGGTGGTGCACACCTGCACCCCGCCCAGCAGGTCCACGGTCTTCATAAAACTGGTGAAGTCCACCTCGACGTAGTGGTCGAGGTGCACACCGGTCAGCTGCTCGACGACGCGTACGGTCAGGCTCGGGCCGCCCTCCGCATAGGCCGCGTTGAGCTTCTGCGGATGGGCCGGGTGGACCCGGCCGGCGGAGTCGGTGCGCTCGGGCAGCACGACATAGGTGTCCCGGGGGAGGCTGACCACGGTGGCCCGGTCGCGGCCGGCGGAGAGGTGGACCAGCATCATGGTGTCGGTGCAGTGGCAGGGGTCGCCGCCCAGGTGGTAGCGGGTCCGCTCGTCCTCGGTGATGGTGTTGCGGCTGTCGGTGCCGACCAGCAGCACATTCACGCCCTGGTCGTCCCCCGGCGGCCGGTTCGCCAGCCCGCCGAAGGGGTCGATGCGGCCGATGCCCCGGTCGATCCCGTGCACCACCGCATGCCCGATGCCACCCGTGCCCAGGACGACGACGGCGGCCCCAGCGGCGATCCGCAGCCCCCAGCGCGGGCGCCGCGCCGCACCGTGCCGGGCCCGGGGCGGGGGGTGGGCTGGTTCGGTCACTTCGAGACCTCCGATGGGGGTCCTTCCCTGCTCGAGCGGAGTCGAGAGCCTGGGGGAGAGCGGGCAGAAACCGGGGACACCGTAGGTCCATACGATCAACAGCTCGCGGCCCCACGCCGCCCGCGAGGGGCCCGCCACCCGGGCGGGGCGGGGGAGTGTCCCCCGTTGGCGGTAACGTGGCCGACGATTCCGCCGTCCGCCGGAGGGTGACCCCGACCCTCGTACCCCCGAGGAACCATGCCGGAGCAGCAGCCCGCCGTTTCCGTGATCATGCCGGTGCTCAATGAGGAGCGCCATCTGCGCACCGCGGTGCGGCACATCCTGGAGCAGGACTATGCCGGCGAGCTGGAGGTGGTGATCGCCCTCGGTCCCTCCACCGACCGCACGGACGAGATCGCCGCCGAGCTCGTCCAGGAGACCGCATCCCATGAACGCGCCCGGGTGTACACCGTGCCCAATCCCACCGGCCGTACGCCCGCCGCCCTGAACGCGGCGATCAAGGCATCCCGGCACCCGATCGTGGTGCGGGTGGACGGGCACGGGATGCTCTCGCCGGATTACCTCGCGACGGCCGTGCGGCTGCTGGGCGAGACGGGCGCGCAGAACGTCGGCGGCATCATGCACGCCGAGGGCGAGAACGACTGGGAGCGGGCCGTCGCCGCCGCCATGACCTCGAAGATCGGGGTGGGCAACGCGGCCTTCCACACGGGTGGCACGGCGGGCCCCGCCGAGACCGTGTATCTGGGCGTCTTCCGGCGGGCGGCCCTGGAGCAACAGGGCGGCTACAACGAGGAGTTCATCCGGGCGCAGGACTGGGAGCTGAACTTCCGCATCCGTGAGGCGGGCGGGCTGATCTGGTTCTCGCCGGAGCTGAAGGTCTCCTACCGGCCGCGGCCCAGCGTGCGGGCGCTCGCCAAGCAGTACAAGGACTACGGGCGTTGGCGGCACGTCGTCGCCCGCTACCACAAGGGCTCGATCAATCTGCGGTATCTCGCGCCGCCGGCCGCGGTGATCGCCATCGCGGCCGGGGTGTTGGCGGCGGCCGTCACCCCTTGGGCTCTGGTGGTGCCGGCCGGGTATCTGGCGGCGATCACGGTGGGGTCGATGCCGGCGGGGAAGGGGCTGTCGCCGGGGGCGCGGCTGCGGATTCCGCTGGCGCTGGCGACCATGCACATGTCGTGGGGGTTCGGTTTCCTGACGAGCCCGCGGGCGCTGGCCCGGAGGGTCATCGCCAGCCGGCGGCCGGCGGTCAGGCAGAGCCCCGGATCGCTCAGAAGCGGTTGAGCGGATTGACCTTCATGCAGGCCGACTTGTCGTCGCCATTGAGCGGATCGGCGCTCTCGGGCGCCTTGTTGTCATCGGGCTTGCGCTGCTTGGGCGTCTCGTCGTCCTGCTGCTTCTCGTCCTTCTTTTCGTCCTTTTCGTCCTTCTTTTCGTCTCCGCCCGGCTTCGCCGGGTAGCTGGTGCCCTTGCGCCAGTCCCCGCCGATGACCAGGGTCACCTGCTCGGCCGAGGTGGAGAGCCGGACCGCGCTCTCGGGCAGGCCGATGGCCTTGGCCACGGCCAGGGCGTCGGCGCGCTGTGCGGTCCGGGCGTAGGTGATGGTGGTGTCCGCCTGCGCCCTCGGGGTGGAGTCGGCGCTCGCCCTGGCGAAGCCCTGCTTCACCAGGTGGGCGGCGATGTCGGAGCCGCGGCCGGTGGCCGGGGGCAGTACCGCGGTGCCGGTGCCGTTCTGCACGATGACCTCGATGCCGGCCCGGGCGGCGTTCGGCGCGGTGGGCCGGGCGCCCTGGTCGCCCTTGCTGTCCTTCGGCTTGTCCTTGCCGTCCAGCGCAATGTCGTTGCGGACCAGCGAGAAGAGCTTGTCGGCGTCGCCGGGCTTGGGGATCACATGCGCGTCCGGGTCCTGCGGGTCCTGGATCCACGGCATGGTGGTCATGGTGATCCGGCCGGACGGCACCCGCTGCACATCGTTGGCGAGGTCGTAGAGCTTTTTGACCGACCCCAGGTCCTTGTCGACGGTGAGCGCCTTGGTGGCCGATTCGGCGAGGTCGGTGAGCTGGCCG
Source organism: Streptomyces xingningensis (assembly GCF_054957865.1). Taxonomy (NCBI): domain Bacteria; kingdom Bacillati; phylum Actinomycetota; class Actinomycetes; order Kitasatosporales; family Streptomycetaceae; genus Streptomyces; species Streptomyces xingningensis. Next base: position 29,793 of record NZ_JBDJPF010000052.1, on the reverse strand, counting down.
GGGTCGGACAGCTTGGTGCCGCCCTTGAGTTGACGGGCCATCGCGTTCATATAGAGGTGCTGGGCGTGGGTGCGGCCTATGTCGCTGCCGTCCTCGAAGCCATGGCGGGTGCGCAGCCACTGCAGGGCCTGCTCGCCCTTGACCGTGTGGCTGCCCTTGGTCAGGCGCAGGCCGGACTTGTCGTCGTAGACATTGCCGTCGACGCAGACCGGGACCCCGCCGACCGCGTCGGCCATGCTCACCACCCCGGAGAAGTCGATCATCATAAAGTGGTCGACGGGGATGCCGGTGAGCTCCTCCCAGGTGGCGACGGTGCAGCCCGGACCGCCGTTCTGCAGGCTGGTGTTGATGATCTGGGTGTCGGTCTCCCGGTATACCTTGCCGTCGGCCGGGTCGGTGCACTTGGGGATGGTCACCCGGGTGTCGCGAGGGACGCTGATGACCGACATGTTGCTGCGGTCGGCCGAGATGTGCAGCAGCATCTGGACGTCGGCGAGCGGCGGGCGGTCGGCGTCCTCGCGGGCGCCGCCGAGGTCCTGGTTCTCCTTGCTGCTGCGGCTGTCGGAGCCCAGCAGCAGGATGTTCAGGGGGCGTTGCCCGGAGGAGTTGGGGACGCTGCGGTCGAGCTGTTTGTCGCTGAGGTTGAGGTTGCTCTTCTTGATGTTGTGGTTGAGGTGCTGGTAGTAGAAGTACCCGGCCGCGGACACCACCAGGACGAGGACCGCCAGACCGAGGGCGCTCCAGCGCAGTATCCGCACCGCGCGGGCGCGCTTCTTCTTCCCTCCGGTCTTCCCCTCGCCCGTCGGCTTGTTGTCGCCGGGCGCGCTGTCGAGCCGCATCGGGCCTCCCCTGAGTGGTGCGTCCGGCCCGATGGGCGCGGGCGTGTGCTACCTGGTCGCTGTGGTACTGACGTTTCCCGCGTGATGCCGGTTAGGGAGACCCCGGTGACCTGTGGTTGCGGCCGGGGGTCCGGGGGCCGCGCGGCGGAGCCGCTGGTGTCACGGCCCCGGGAAAGCGCAGTACTGGGTGAGATGCGCAAGTTTGTGCGGGCGGTTCTTCACTTCGCGCAGATGTTCTTGTCGTCGGCTTCGATCTTCTGGATCCCCTCGGGCGCCTTCGACGGGGCCTTGGGGGCGTTGACCGGGGTGCCGGCGGCCTTGAAGTCCGCGCCCAGGGTGAGGGTCATCTCCGCGGTGGGGGCCGCGCCGGTCGTGCCCTGCCTGAGGGCGTCGGCGGACAGCCCCATGGCGTCCGCGAGCCGGCGTGCCTGGTCGGCCTGGTTGGGGGCGAACTCCAGGGTGGTTCTGGCCGTCTTCCCCGAGGGGGCGTTGCCGCCGTTGCCGGTGCGGTTCATGCCCTGGGAGTTCTGCAGCCAGCGGACGGTCTCCTGGGCCGCGCCCAGCCGGCCGCTGCCGTTGAGGACCTTGACCCGTACGTTCGCGGGTTCGGCCCGGGGGCCCTTGAGGAGCGCCGCCTGCTTGGCGTCCTGGGCGTCCTTGGCCGCCTTCTCCTTCTGCTTGACCTCGGTGAGGGAGACGTCGTTGCGGACCATCTCGAGCAGCGGATCGGCCTTGGGCTTGTCCACGATGACGGTCTTGCGGACCTTGCCGTCGGCCGGATTGTCCATGACCGGGAGCGTGGTGAAGGTGATGTTCTTGAGATTCACCTTCTTCAATTCCTTTGCCAGGCTGGTCAGTTTGGAGATGGATCCTATGCCGGTGTCGACGGTGAGCGACTTGGTGGCGGCGTCGCCCAGGTCGTAGAGCTTCTTGGGGTTGGTGAGGTAGTCGCTGTTCTTCATCTTCCGGATCAGCGAGCTCAGGAACTGCTGCTGGAGCTCGATCCGGCTGAGGTCGCCGCCGAAGCCGACGCTGTGCCGGGTGCGGACGAACGCCAGCGCCTCCTCGCCCTCGACCTCGTGCCGGCCCTTGCTCAACTTGAGGTGGGACTTGGGGTCGTTGATGTCCTTGGCCAGGCACACCTCGACGCCGCCCACCGCCGAGGACATCTCCTTCACCGCATTGAAGTCGGCCATCATGAAGTGACTGACCTTCAGCCCGGTGATCTGCTCGACGGTCCGCCAGGTGCAGCCGGGGTCGCGGTCCTCCTGGCCCAGGCTCTCGTTGAAGCGGACGTTCTTCGAGCCTGGGATGCTCCTGGTCGAGCCGTCCTTCTGCTTGGTGGGGCAGGGCGGGACATCGGTGACCATGTCGCGCGGGATGGAGATCACCGTCGCATTGGACCGGTCCTCGGAGACATGGAAGAGCAGGGTGGTGTCGGCGTGGCCGACGCTGCCGTCGTCGCCATAGCCCGTGTTGCCCTTGCCCGAGCGCTTGTCCGTGCCGATGACCAGGATGTTGACCGGGCCGTCGGGGACGGCCTCGTTGTCCACCCCGACATCGACCTTCTCGATGTTGTTGTTGAAGTGCTGGTAGATCAGATACGCCCCGACCGACCCGCCCACCAGCAGGAAGGCCAGTGTGCCGCCGGTCCACAGCAGGACCTTCTTCTTCGCGGACTTCTTCGGCCGGGGCTTGCGACGGCCGGTCGCCGCCGCCTGCCCGGGCTTGGCCGACTTGGCGGCCTTGGCCGGCTTTCCGGCGGACGCCCGGTTCGCGGCCCGGCCGCCGGGGCGCTGCTCGGGCATGCCCCGGCGGCCGCCCGGCGGGTCCGCGGCCAGGGGCATCTCCTGGGTGCCCGCCGGGCCGTCGGAGTGGGACCGGGGCGCCGGCGCGGGGGAGGGGCGGTCCGGTGCCGCCGGGCCCTGGGCGGGGTCGAGCCGCAGTTCATAGCTGCCGGTCCGGGGGTTGAACACCCATTGGTCGGCGGGGTCGATGCCGTCCCCCTGCCCATGGCCTTGCGCGTCCACGGTCGCTTGAATCCTCCGTCGGTGCCACGCGGCGCCTGCCCCCGAGGCGCTCGGTCACGTCAACTAGTGCAGTGCGCGGTCACGCGGCCGTGCGCACGGATTTGCTCACATTATCCGCCAAGTTCAGCGCCAAGCGACGCTGGTGACAAATCCGGCTCTACTTATAACTGGTCAATTCTGCACCATCAGCCACAGATGCCGCGGGCCGCGGTGGTTCCCTCATAGGTGGGGGCCTGGGTGGGAGAGGGGGACGGAGTCCCCTCGCCGTCCCGCCTCCGGGTGCCGCCCGGCTTGTTGTCGGCGGGGCGTACATGCTTGGTCACCGCCACCGGCCGGTCCCTGCGCAGGAGTTCGAAGAGCTGGTCGGCGTCCGGCTGCACCAGCTCGTCCCGGTCCGGGTTGTAGGGGTACGGCCGCCGAGGCACCGTCAGGAACTGGACCCGCTCGGTGGGGATGTTCCGCACGGTGCGCACCAGGTCGTACATCTTCTTGAGCGAGTCGAGCCCGGCGTCCGTGGTGAGGGACTTGGTCGCCGCGTCGAGCACCGGGTAGAGGCGGGTGGGATTGAGGAGCACCCCATCGCTGTGCATCTCCTGGAACAGGGCCCCCAGGAACTCCTGCTGACGCCCCATGCGCTCGGTGTCGCTGCCGTCCCCGAGGCTATAGCGGGCCCGGACATAGCCGAGCGCCTGTTCCCCGTGCAGCACCTGACGGCCCGCCGGGAGCACCAGATGCGCCTCGTGGTCGTCAACGGGCTTCTTGAGGCACACCTCGACGCCGTCCACCGCGTCCACCAGCCGCTTGAAGCTGCTGAAGTCCACGACAATGTGATGGTTGATCCGGACGTGGGTGATGTTTTCCAGCGTGCGGATGGTGCAGGCGGCACCCGCGAATTCGAACGCCCAGTTGAACTGGGCGAAGTGCTCATTGGTGTGGCTGCCGTCCGGCCTGCGGCAGCTGGGGATCTTCGACATCAGGTCGCGGGGGAGGCTGACCGCGGTGGCGCGCTGCCGGTCGGCCGACACATGCAGCAGGATCGTGGTGTCCGAGCGCTGGGTGCCGCTGTCCTCGCCGTACTTGGCGTTGCCGGCGCCGCTGCGGCTGTCGGAGCCGATGATCAGGATGTTCTGGGCGCCCGCGACCAGGGCGGTGGGGCGCTCGTGCTCATAGCGCGCCAGCTCGTCCGCGGTCCGGGTGTCGGTGGTGATGTTGCCGCTGAGCCGTTCGTAGACCACCCAGCCCAGCCCGGCCACCAGAAGCACCAGCGCTGCCAAGCCCAGCGCCAGCCGGCGCAGCCAGCGGCGCCCCCGCCGGGGCACGGGGGGCCGGCCGCCGGGGGCGGTGGCGAAGGGGCTGCTGCGGTGGGTCACGGCCGGGTGTCCTCCTCCGCGGTGGGCGTGGACCAGGGATAACTCTGATCATCACCCGTGCGGAGCGGTCCGGCAGTGTCAGAGGGCCGTCACGGTGACGCGCTCGCTCTCGAGGCGCTTGTTCAGGCCGTCTCCGGGGAGCCGGTCGAGGTTGCGGCACAGCACCACGGAGGCCCCGGCGGCGAGCGGGGCGAAGAGGCCGGCCGAGAGCCCGTCCCAGGTGTCGTACGGCAGGCCGGACAGCAGCCGGGTGCCGGGGCCCAGCCCATACCGGCGGGCGTCGGCACGCGCCCGTTCGACCAGCTCGGCGCCGGTCAGCTCCAGCCCGTCCACGGCCAGGGCGGGCGCGTCCGGGTCCACGGGGGCGTACGGGGCGAAGCGGTCGCCCTGGCCCGGCACCTCCACGGCGTAGTCGGCGAAGCCCTGCGGCGGCTGCGGGAAGCGGCCGCCCAGCGGGCGCAGGGCGAGCGCGATGCGCTCCCCGGTGCAGGCCCGCGCCCGCTCCAGGGTGTCCGGGCCGCTGACGACCAGGTCGGCGGCCGACGGATCGCCGTCCACCTCGGCCGGCACACCGACGGACGAACAGGCGAGCAGCCAGACGGCGGTCTGCCAATGGGCGGGCAGCAGCAGGGCGAGTCGTTCACCCGGTTCGGTGGAGTAGCCGTCCTGAAGCAGATTGGCGGTCTTTGCCACCCAATTGGCGAAGGTGGCGACGGACAGTTCCACTCGTTCACCGGTGGCGTCGTCGTAGAAGGTGACAAGGGGGCGGGCCGGGTCCGTGGCGAGCGCGGAACGCAGCAGGTCGGCGGGGGTGCGGTCGGTGGCGTTCATCGGCGTCAGGGTACGCGGCCCGGGCCCTGACGGTCAGTCGGACGGGGGCCCCGGCAGGGGGTCCGGAAGCCGACTGGCCGTCAGCCGGTGAATGGACAGATATGTCCGTATATGTCCAAGATTTCTGCCATGCGTGGAATCCTTGTCACCTCGACCGTCACGGCCTGCGCCGCCGCCCTGACCCTGCCGTTCCTCGCCACCACCGGCGTCGCCTCGCCCGGCGAACCCGAAGAGCCGTCGGCAGCGGGGCTGGCGGGCTCGACCCACTCGCTGCCCCTGGCCCCGCTCGGCGAGACCGGTCACCTGACCGGCCGGGTGTCGCTGGGGGTCAAGGCACAGCAGGTCAAGCCCTTCTCGCTGGTCGGCATCGTGTGGGACAGCCCGGCCGCGCAGCTGCGCGGCCGGGCCCAGGTCCGTACCCGCGGGCTGGGCAGCCGCACCTGGTCCCGCTGGCAGGACGTACAGCCCCAGGACCACGACCGGCCCGACCTGGACACCGCCGAGGCGCGCTCCGGCCGCCGGGGCGCCACCGCCCCGCTGTGGGTGGGCGCCTCCGATGCCGTGGAGGCGCGCGTCAAACCGGACAGTGCGCTCCATAAAGCCCTGCCCCACGGCCTGCGCCTGGAGCTCGTCGACCCCGGTGCGGACCCGGTCCCGAAGCCGGGCCGGCGGCGCGGTCCGGGGCCCAACGACGACGAGCACGCCAGCTCCGCCGCCAACGCCCAGCTCGCACCGGTGGGGGCCACCGAGATCCCGGCCGGGGGCAAGCCCGTCTCGCCGACCGAGGTCGCCGCCCTGACCGCCACCGCCACCGGCGACCCGGGGCCGGGGTCGGGGCACGAGGGCGAGCACGCGAGCAACAACGGCCGGCCGGCCCCGCCGGCGCCCGTCGTCGCGCCGCCGGTGGCCCTCCCCTCGCCCCCGGAGCCCCCGGCGGGCCCACCGGCCCCGGCCGGTACCGTCGGCACCGGGGAGGGCGGCGACTCCGCCGACGACTCCGACCCCCTCGACAACGACGGCTACTCCGGCTATGCCGGGCCGCGCCCGCGCATCGTCACCCGGGCGGGCTGGGGGGCGGACGAGTCGATCCGCGAGTCGGGCTTCGTCTACACCAAGTCGGTGAAGGCGGCCTTCGTACATCACACCGCCTCGGGCAACACCTATAGCTGCGCGCAATCCGCCTCCGTCATCCGCGGGATCTACCGCTACCACGTCGTCAGCAGCGGCTGGCGGGACATCGGCTACAACTTCCTCGTCGACAAGTGCGGCACCATCTACGAGGGCCGGGCAGGTGGCGTGGCCAAACCCGTCAGAGGCGCCCATACGCTCGGTTTCAACACCAACAGCATGGGCATCGCCGTTCTCGGCACCTTCGGGAAGACCGCCCCGTCCAGCGCCGCGGTGGACGCCGTGGCCCGCATCACCGCGTGGAAGCTCGGCCTGTACGGCGCCAACCCCAAGGGCACCGCGACCCTGGTGTCCGCGGGCGGAAACCTCTTCAAGAAGGGTTCGAAGGTCAAGCTCAAGGCCGTCTCCGGACACCGCGACGGCTACAACACCGAGTGCCCCGGGGACAAGCTCTACGCACGGCTCGGCACCATCCGTTCCACCGCGGCCAGGCTCCAGGGCCGCTGACCGGGCGCGGCCGGGTCCGTGCGGTCTGCATACACTGGCCGCCGTTCCAGGCCCGGCCCCAGCAGGAAGCAGAGACGTCACGGTGACAGAAGCGATTCTCCTGGTCGGCGGCAAGGGAACCCGGCTGCGGCCGCTGACCATGCACACCCCCAAGCCGATGATTCCGGCGGCCGGGGTCCCCTTCCTCACCCACCAGCTGGCGCGGGCCCGGGCGGCGGGCATCGAGCACATCGTGCTCGCCACCTCGTATCTGGCCGAGGTCTTCGAGCCGCACTTCGGCGACGGCTCCGCACTGGGGCTGCACCTGGAGTATGTGACCGAGCGGGAGCCGCTGGGCACCGGCGGCGCCATCCGCAATGTCGCCTCCCGGCTGGGCTCCGGGCCCGACCAGCCGGTGCTGGTCTTCAACGGCGACATCCTCACCGGCCTCGACATCGGAGCCCTGCTCGACACCCACCGCACCACCGGCGCGGACGTCTCCCTGCACCTGACCCGGGTCGACGACCCGCGCGCCTACGGGCTGGTGCCCACCGACCCGGACGGGCGGGTCACCGCCTTCCTGGAGAAGCCGCAGACGCCCGAGGAGATCGTCACCGACCAGATCAACGCGGGCGCCTACGTATTCAACCGGTCGGTCATCGACGCCATCCCGGCGGGCCGCCCGGTCTCGGTGGAACGCGAGACCTTTCCCGGGCTGCTGGCCTCGGGGGCGCATCTGCAGGGCATGGTGGACTCCACCTACTGGCTCGACCTTGGCACCCCGCAGGCCTTCGTCCGCGGCTCGGCCGACCTCGTGCTGGGCCGCGCCCCGTCCCCGGCGGTGCCCGGCCGCTGCGGCGAGCGGCTGGTCCTGGAGACCGCCGAGGTGGCGCCGGACGCCAAGCTGATGGGCGGCACGGTCGTCGGCGCGGGCGCCCGGATCGAGCCGGGCGCCCGGATCGACGGCAGCACGGTCCTCGACGGGGCGGTCGTCGAGGCGGGCGCGCACATCCGCGACTCCCTGGTCGGCGCGGGCGCCCGGATCGGGGCCCGTACGGTCCTGGACGGCGCGGTGATCGGCGACGGGGCGGTGGTCGGCGCCGACAACGAGCTGCGCGCGGGCGCCCGGGTCTGGTGCGGCGCGCACCTCGCGGCGGGCACGATCCGCTTCTCCTCGGACGAATAGCCGCACGGGTCCCGCGGCCCCGCGGAGATCGCCGGGTTCCCCGGGGTGTGTTCCGCCGGGCCGGTGCGGGCGCCGTGGCGAGGCCCCGGGCTCGCCGCGGGGCGCGCCCCGCCACGGCGTACCCTTGGCCGGATGGCCACCCGCAGCTGGACCCCGCCGGGCCCGTACGACCTGGGCCGCACCCTGGAGGTCCTGGCCCGCGGCCCCGGCGACCCCGCCTACCGCACGGCCCCGGACGGCTCCGTCTGGCGGGCCACCCGCACTCCGCAGGGCCCTGCCACGATCCACCTCGCCACCCGGAACGGGCAGGTGCACGCGGAGGCCTGGGGCCCCGGCGGGGACTGGCTGCTGGAGCACCTCCCCGCCCTGCTGGGCGCGGCCGACGACCCCGCCGCCTTCACCCCCCGCCACCGCCTCGTCCACCGGGCACATCACCGCAACCCCGGCCTCAGACTCACCCGCACCGGGCTGATCCTGGAGTCGCTGATCCCCTCGGTCCTGGAGCAGAAGGTCACCAGCGACGAGGCCTACCGCGCCTGGCGGCGGCTGCTCCAGCGCCATGGCGAGCCCGCGCCGGGCCCCGCCGACGGCCCCGCCGCCCGGCTGCGGGTGATGCCCGGCCCGCGCGCCTGGGCGCTGATCCCGTCCTGGGAGTGGCACCGGGCAGGTGTCGACGGCAAGCGCTCGGCGACGATCGTCCGCGCCGCGCGCGCCGCGGCCCGCCTGGAGGAGGCCGCCGCGATGGACCCCGCGGCCGCCGCCGCCCGCCTCCGGGCGATCCCCGGCATCGGCCCCTGGACGGCGGCCGAGACACTGCAGCGCAGCAATGGCGCGGCCGACGCGGTGACGGTCGGCGACCTGCACCTGCCGAGGATCGTCGGGTACGCGCTCGCCGGGGTGCGGGACGCGGATGACGACCGCATGCTCGAGCTGCTGGCGCCCTACGCGGGCCAGCGGCACCGGGCCTGCCGGCTGATCCTGCTCAGCGGGCCGACCCCACCGCGCCGGGCGCCCCGGCTCGCGGTGCGCGACTTCTCGCGGATCTGAGCGGTCCTGGCGAGTACGGGGGTGCGGCGCCGTCGTCCGACGGCTCCCCCTCCGCCGGGCGGGCGCGTACGGCGCGGAGATCCACCAGACACCCCCTAGCGGACCGTCACAAAGGACTCCGGGTCCCTGGCCGGGCGGACGGCCGGTCCGGCCGCCGGGCGGCCGACCGCCACCGCGCCCATCGGATCCCAGTCCGCGGGAAGCGCCAGCACCTCACGCACCACCTCGCGGCAGAACATCGTCGAGGACACCCACGCCGACCCCAGCCGCTCCCCGGCCAGCGCCACCAGGAAGTTCTGCACCCCGGCCCCCGCCGCCACCACGAACATCTCGCGCTCCGCCGCGCTGCGGCGCGCATCCGGGTAGCCGTGCGAGCCGTCCGTCACCAGGCATGGCACCACCAGATAGGGGGCCTTGCGCAGCAGGTCGCCGCGCCGCACCCGGCGGGCGATGCTCTCCTCCGAGCGGCCGTCGGCGCGCAGGTCCGCGATCCATGCGTCGCGCATCGCGTCCAGCAGCCGGGCCCGGGACGCCTCGGACTCCAGCAGCACAAACCGCCAGGGCGTGGTGTGATGCGGCGCCGGCGCGGTCACCGCGGCGGCCACCGCACGGCGCACGGCCCCCGGGTCGACGGGGTCGTCCGTGAACTCCCGCACCGTACGCCGCAGCGTCACCGCCTCCCGTACGGCTTCCGAAGTGCCCAGCCGGAACATGTCGTTCACGGCCTCGCGCACCAACGCCTGTGCCCCTTCGGCCTCTTCGGCCACCACATGTGACAGGCCCCGCACCACCGCCACCGGCAGCCCGCCCGCCTTGCCCTTCACCAGGTCGCCCGCGGCGGCCAGTTCATCGGCCGTGGCCACCACCGTGGCCACCAGCGGATTGCCGTAGGAGTCGACGCCGCCCCGCAGGTCGTCCAGGACCCGCACGCCCGCCGCGCCGATCGCGGCATCCGTCAGCCCGCTGCGCCACGGCCGCCCGAAGGTGTCGGTGATCACCACCCCCACGTCCACCCCGAGGGTGTCCCGCAGCCCGGCCCGGATGGCCCGGGCGGAGGCGTCCGGGTCCTCGGGCAGCAACAGCACGGTGCCGGCCGGGGTGTTGGAGGCGTCGACCCCGGCCGCGGCCATGATCAGCCCGAGCCGGTTCTCGACGATGCGCAGGGTGCCGCGCCGGGCCACCAGCCGCACCGACTCGGCGTCGATCGCGGCCTCGCGGTCCTCGGCCCGGACGATCCGACCCTCGGCCTTGCTGACGATCTTCGAGGTGATGAGCAGGACGTCCCCGTCGGCGAGGCCCGGGAGCCCGGCGGCCGTCGCCGCCGCGGCGACGATCTTGGTGAGGTCGTCCCCGGGGCGTACCTCGGGGATGCCGGGCAGTGCCCACACCCGGAAGGCGGGGATCGCGGTCATGCGCGTACCTCCTCGGCCAGGGCCAGTGCCTCGGCGGCCATCCGGGCGGTGGCCCCGGTGTCGGTCATCATCAGCGGTACCGCGCGGCAGCAGATGCCCGCCGCCTCGACCTCGGCCACCGCCGCCGCGTCGACCGGGTCCACCAGCCAGCCGTCGACGAGGTCCGGGCCGTAGTGTGCGGCCACCGCGGCTGCCGTGGCCTCGACCCCGACGGCCTCGAGGACCTTGTCGGCCATGCCGCGCACGGGCGCGCCGCCGACGATCGGGGAGAGGCCGACGACCGGCGCCGCGGCGTCCGCGACGGCCTCCCGGACCCCCGGCACCGCCAGTATCGTGCCGATGCTGACCACGGGGTTGGACGGCGGGAAGAGGATCACGTCCGCCGCCGCGATCGCCTCCAGCACCCCGGGCGCGGGCTTGGCCTGCTCGGCCCCCACGGGGATGATCGCGTGGGCGGGCACCGAGGCGCGCAGCCGTACCCAGTACTCCTGGAAGTGCACGGCCTTGCGGGTGCTGTCGGTGCCGTCCCCCGCGGCGGAGCCGCCCAGGTCCGCCGTGTCGATGAGGACGTGCGTCTCCACCCGGTCGTCGGACATGGGCAGCAGCCGCACGCCCGGCTCCCACCGCTTGCACAGCGCCTCGGTGACGGCGCTGAGCGGATAACCGGCGGCGATCATCTGGGTGCGGACGATGTGCGTGGCGAAGTCGCGGTCGCCGAGCCCGAACCACTCGGGCCCCACCCCATAGGCGGCCAACTCCTCCTTCACCGCGAAGGATTCACCGGCCCGGCCCCAGCCCTGCTCCTCATGGATGCCGCCGCCGAGCGTGTACATCACCGTGTCGAGGTCGGGGCAGACCTTGAGGCCGAAGAGGTGGATGTCGTCGCCGGTGTTCCCGATGACGGTGATGTCCGCGTCGGGGACTGCTGACTTGAGGCCGCGGAGGAAGCGGGCGCCCCCGATCCCGCCGGCCAGAACCACAATGCGCTGCTGCATACAACAGAGTCTGTCAGCCGCCAGGCTGTCCACCGAAGGGTGGTGGTGGGCGACGGGTGGGACTGTCAGCCGCCGGGCTGTCCACTGAAGGGTGGTGGTGGGCTGGGGGCACCGCCCAGCGGTAGCTGGGGGAGGGTGGGACTGTCAGCCGCGGGGCTGTTCGCCGAAGGGTGGGCTACCGGGACGCGGGCGTGGCCTCGGCGCAGTGCGGCCGGTGGATGGGCATCTCGGTCAGGCCGGGGAAGTAGATGTGCAGGCTGACCGCGGGCTCCAGGGAGTCGTTGACCACCTCGTGGGCGTAGCCCGGAGCGAAGACCCGCTGTGCACCGGCGTCGAGCCGGCGCCGCACGGTGCGGTCGGCCCTCGGGCGCAGCTCGGTCAGCTCGCCGCGCAGCACGGTGAGGACCCCGGAGGAGCGGCCGTGGTCGTGCAGTCCGCTGCCCTGGCCGGGCACCCAGCTGAGCAGCCACACCTCGTAGCCGGGGCCGGTGCGCAGCCGGTGGTACCAGCGGCTGATGGCGTCGTACTCCACCAGTCGGGCCCAGTCCGTACCGGCGGCGATGGCCCGGGCCAGGCCGGCGAACTCGGCGACGGTGGAGGGGTGGGCGGCGGGCGGCGGCATCAGGTGCGGAAGGGCGAGCGGGTCGCCGGCGATCTGGACGTCGCTGTTCATGTGCGGGTTCCTCGGCGAAAGGCGGGAGGCGAAAGGAGGGAGAGGGAGAGGCGCGAAAGGCGAGGCGCGGCGCTGCTGCGCGGGACGCCGCGCCCGGGAAGGGGAGAGGTGCCGAAGGTCAGCCGGAGCGCGGGGGCATCAACAGCTGGAACAGCGACAGCGCGCCTGAACAGCACAGCGGGACCCGTAGGAACGGGTCAGGCCGAGGCTCCCCATGACGGACGCCAGGGGAAGGGAGGTCGCTGGCATGCAGACAAGGAGACCGGCCTCGACTGCGTCGTGTCAACCTGATGTCCGTTTTGGTGGAATCTTTCACCTCATCCGGTGGCCGCGGGCGATCAAGGGTTTGGGTGGGTGTGTCCGCGGACAGTGCGCTCCGGCGTGGCGTCGGCCGTGGCCCTGCAACTGGATCGCCGCCGGTGGCGTCCCCCCTCAGAGAAGAGGGAATTGGGACGGTTGTGGCGGGCGAGAGATGTGTCCACTCTTGTGGTGATTTGGCAACTTTCTGCTCGACCTTGGTTCCGCAGAGTGAATAAGGGGCCCAATAGCAGATCCCGGCTTGACTGGCCCGGATCGGCGCACTTGTAATTTCACACGTGTCTTTCTGCCGTACCTGATCACGGCAGCATCACGGGGACGCAATGACAGACGAGGGGCGCACATGACCGAGCTGTTTCAGCAACTGCTGGTCGAGGAGGCGGACGAGGAGCTCGGCTGGCAGGAGCGCGCGCTGTGCGCCCAGACCGATCCCGAGTCCTTCTTCCCGGAAAAGGGCGGATCAACCCGAGAGGCGAAGAAAGTCTGCCTCGCCTGTGAAGTCCGCTCCGAATGCCTTGAATACGCTCTGGCCAACGACGAACGCTTCGGCATCTGGGGCGGCTTGTCCGAGCGGGAGCGCCGTCGGCTCAAGAAGGCCGCGGTCTGACGCCGTTCCGGACCGCCGCGACGTACCGCGGAGGCCGCCGCCGGGTGACCCCCGGCGGGCAGCCGACAGGCCGTCACCACCTCCGCGGCCACCCCGAACCACCGCCGCACCACCACTGAAAAGGCTCTCACCACACGGTCCGCCTCCCGCGCCCCGCACTCAGGAGGCGGACCGCCGTGTTGGCAGCCACTAGTCTGGGGGGCCGTCCGAGACGCACCCCCGCCCCTGGGGTGAGCGCGTCCACCGCAGTCCAGCACCGCGGCCCCGCCGGGAGCCCCTCCCGGCGGCCGCCCCCGGCCGGAGGGCCCGTACGCCGATGTCCGTGCACAGCAATACGACGGTTCACCACCCGGCCACCGCCGCCCCCCTGACCGGATACGAGCCGGTGAACCCGCCGGCCTTCCCCCGGCACGTCGTCACCGCCGTGCTCGTCGCCCATGACGGCGCCCGCTGGCTGCCCGACGCGCTCGCCGGACTGCTCGGCCAGGACCGGCCCGTACAGCAGGCGGTCGCCGCCGACACCGGAAGCGCCGACGACTCCGCCCGGCTGCTCACCGAGGCGCTCGGCCCGGACCGGGTGCTGCACCTCGCCCGCCGGGCCGGCTTCGGCACCGCCGTCGAGGAGGCCGTCCGCACGGCCCCCGCCCCGACCGAGGACGCCCTGCCCTACCTCAGGAGCTCCAGCGGCTGGGACCCCCTCAGCCGCACCTGGCGCGAGGACTCCCACGACTTCGACGCCCCCGACCGCGACGCCGAACCCGTGCAGTGGCTCTGGCTGCTGCACGACGACTGCGCCCCCGAGCCCGGCGCCCTGCACGAACTGCTGCGGGTGGCCGACGCCGAGATCACCGCCGGCCGGCCCGCCGCCGTCATCGGCCCCAAGCTCCGCAGCTGGTACGACCGCAGGCAGCTGCTCGAGGTCGGCGTCTCCATCGCCCGCGGCGGCCGCCGCTGGACCGGCCTGGACCGCCGCGAACAGGACCAGGGGCAGCACGACCAGGTACGCACCGTGCTGTCGGTGTCCAGCGCGGGCATGCTCATCCGCCGCGACGTCTGGGCGGAACTCGGCGGCTTCGACGCCCGGCTGCCGCTGATGCGCGACGACGTCGACCTGTGCTGGCGCGCGCACACCGCCGGACACCGGGTGCTCATCGCACCCGACGCCGTGCTGCGGCACGCCGAGGCGGCATCCCGGGAACGCCGCCCCGTCGACTGCGCGGGCCGCCGCCGGACCTCGCCGCACCGGGTCGATAAGGCCGGAGCCGTCTACACCCTGCTCGCCAACACCCGTGGCGCCCTGCTGCCGTACGTCCTGCTGCGGATCGTCCTCGGCACCCTGCTGAGGGTCCTCGGCCACCTCGTCGGCAAGGCACCCGGGCAGGCGCTGGACGAACTCACCGGCCTCGGCGCCACCCTGCTGCGGCCGGGCAGGGTCCGCGCGGCGCGCGGAAAGCGGCAGCGGCACGGCCCGCCGAAGGTCACGGCCGGGGAACTGCGACCGCTCTTCCCGCCGCCCGGTGCCACCCTCAGGGTCACCTTCGAACAGCTCGCCGCCGGCTTCGGCGGCCGCGCGGACGCCGAGTCCTCGTCGGCCGGGCGCCATGGCGCGGTCGAGTCCGGGCCCGGCGGCGACGACGCCGACTACCTGGAGATCGAGCAGTTCGCCCGGCTCAAGCGCCTCGCCCGCAAACCCGCGCCGGTCCTGTTCGCCCTGCTGCTGCTCGTCTCCGCCATCGCCTGCCGGCAGTTGTTCGGCGGCGGCGCGCTGTCCGGCGGGGCGCTGCTGCCCGCCCCCGAGCACCTCTCGGACCTGTGGGCGCGGTACACCGACGGCTGGCACCCGGTGGGCACCGGCGACACCGCGGGGGCCCCGCCGTATCTGGCGATCCTCGCCGCCCTGTCGACGCTCTTCCTCGGCTCCACCGGCTTCACCCTGACGCTGCTGCTGGTGTGCTCGGTGCCGCTGGCCGGGCTGGCCGCCTACCTCGCCTCCCGCCCGCTGATCTCCTCCCGGCTGCTGCGCGCCTGGGCGAGCGTCACCTACGCCTTCCTGCCCGCCGCGACCGGCGCCCTCGCCACCGGCCGGCTGGGCACCGCGGTGCTCGCCGTCCTGCTGCCGCCGATGGCCCGCGCGGCCGTCTCGGCCTGGGGGCTGCGCGCCCCGGACGCCCGCCCCTCCTGGCGCGCCGCCTGGGCGTACGCCCTCCTGCTCACCGTCACCACCGCCTTCACCCCCGTGGTGTGGCCGCTCGGCTGTGCACTGGGCCTGGGCGTCCTGCTGCTGCACTGCGTACGCGGCGGAGCCGGCCGACTGGCCGCGCACGGCCCGGCGCTCCTCATCCCGGCCGCCACCCCGGCCCTGGTCCTCGCCCCCTGGTCGCTGGGGCTGCTCACCCACCCGAGCCGCTTCCTGGACCAGGCCGGACCGGAGTACGGACACGGCTCGTCCACCGCGCTGCACCTGCTCACCGGCGACCCCGGCGGCCCGAGGACCACCGGCTGGCTGCTGCTGGCCGGCGTCGTCCTCGCCGCCCTGGCCGCCCTGCTGCGCGCCGACCGGACGCTCGCGGTGCGCACCGCCTGGGGGGTGGCGCTCGCCGCGCTGCTCTGCGCCGGGCTGGTCAACCACTCGGCGTGGGCCGGGCCCGCGACCCTCGTCTACTGCCTGGCCCTCATCGCGGCGGCCGCGGTCGGCGCCGAGGGCTCCCGCGAGCGCGTCGCCGCGCTCAGCTTCGGCTGGCGCCAGCCGGTCGCGGGCCTGATCGCGGTCGCCGCCGCGGCGGCCCCGCTGGCCGCCGCCGTCGGCTGGGCGGTGAGCGGCGCGGGCGGCCCGCTGGAGCGGCGCGACCCGGCCCAGGTCCCGGCGTTCGTCGCCGAGGAGGCGAGCACCCGCGACCAGGTCCGCACCCTGGTCCTCGACGGAGACCCGGCCCATGTCCGCTACGCCCTGGTGCGCGGCTCCGGGGTGCGGCTGGGCGACGCCGAAACGGCCGGCGCCCGGGACACCCGGCTGGACACCGTGGTCGCCAACCTGGCCGCGGGCGCCGGAGCCGACCAGGCGGACCGGCTGGGCGACTACGCGGTCGGCTATGTGCTCGCCCGCGACAACGCGCCCAAGGAGCTCGGCCAGGTCCTGGACACCACCCCCGGCCTCACCCGGCTCAGCCAGGAACGCCGCAGCTCGCTGTGGCGGGTCGACCGGCAGGTCGCCCGGGTCACCATCACCGGCCCGAACGCCGCGCCGGTGCCCGTCGCCTCCGGCCCCGTCGAGGCCCACACCACCATCCCGGGCGGCCCCGCCGGGCGGGTGCTGCGCCTCGCCGACCGGACCGCGCCCGGCTGGCAGGCCACCCTCGACGGGCACCCGCTCAAGCGCACCACCCTCGACGGCTGGGCCCAGGGCTTCCAACTCCCCACCAGCGGCGGAAAGTTGTCGCTGACCTACCAGACGCCCCCGGCGCACACCGCCTGGGTGTGGACCCAGGGATTCCTCGCCCTGGTCCTGGTGGTGCTCGCCCTGCCGGGCCGACGGCGCGAGGTCGACGACGACCTGCCGGAGCCCGCGGCCGTGCTGCCGCAGGCCACCGCCGTGCCGGCGCAGGGCGTGGCGGGGGAGGGCCGCCGGGCCCGCAGGCTGCGCGCCGCGGCCGAGGCCGCCCGGCCCCCGGCGGAGCCCGCACCGATGCCCACCGACCCCTACGAGCAGCAGCCCTCGGCCGACCCCTACGCCGCCGTGCCGCAGCAGCAGCCGTACGACCCGGCCGGTGGCTGGGACACCACCCAGCAGCCCTACCCGGGCTACCAGGCCTACCCGGAGGGCTCCTACGACCCCTACGGCTACGGCGGCTCGTACCAGCAGCAGGGCCAGTACCCGTACGACCCCTACGGGGGCCACCCGCAGCAGCCCCATGGCCCGGGCGAGACCACCTACGGCACCGGCACCCAGCCGCACCGTGACGGGAGCGAGCAGCAGTGAAGCGCACCACCCTCTCGTTGTTCGCGGCCACCGCGGCGCTGGCCGCCGTCACCGGTGCCGGCCTCCTCAACGCGCCCCCGGGCGGCGGTGGTGGTGGCGGCGCGGCGGCCAGGACGCCCGCCCGGCTGCCGGTGCAGCAGTCCACGCTGGTCTGCCCGGCGCCCACCTCCTCGGACGTGGGCGAGACCACCTACACCGCGTACACCCCGGTGGGCGGCACCGAGGGCCGGGGGGCGAAGAAGACGGCGGCCGACCTGCTGCCCGCCGGGAGCGCCGGCAAGAAGAGCCCGGACACCGGCAAGCCCGTGCTCTCGCTCAAGGAGCCCGGCAAGCCCGCCACCGCCGGCACCGACCGCTCCGACGCCCCCGCCCTGACCGGCAAGGCCACCGGAGCGCTCGCCCCGGGCTGGACCGTCCAGCAGACCACGGTGGTCGGCGCGGGCAGCGGGCGCGGGCTGCACGGCCTGTCCTGTGCCGCCCCCGGCACCTCCTTCTGGTTCCCGGGCGCGAGCACCGCCAAGAGCCGCCAGGACTACGCCCACCTCACCAACCCGGACAGCACCCCGGCCGTCGTCGACCTGGAGCTCTACGGCAAGGACGGCCGCCTCAAGGCCCCCGCCGCGGAGGGCGTCACCGTCCCGCCCCGCTCCACCGTGCCCGTGCTGCTGTCGACCCTGACGGACGCCCCCGCCGACAACCTCACCCTGCACGCCGTCGCCCGCTCCGGCCGGGTGGGGGCCGCCGTGCAGGCCTCCGACGACAAGCTCGGCGGCGACTGGCTGCAGCCCGCCGCCGACCCCGACCGGAATGTGGTCCTGCCGGGGATCCCGGCCGACGCCACCTCCGTACGCCTGATCGCCTTCGCCCCCGGCCCGGACGACGCCGATGTCAGGCTGCGCCTCGCCGGGCCGAGCGGTTCGATCACCCCGGCCGGGCACGAGGCGCTGCACATCAAGAGCGGCATGACGGCCACCGTGGACCTGGGGAACATCACCAAGGGCGAGGCGGGCTCGCTGCTGCTGGGCACGGAGGACGGCGGCGGCCCGGTCGTCGCCGCGCTGCGCGTCACCCGCGGCAAGGACGACAAGCAGGAGACGGCGTTCATCCCGGGCACCCCGCCGATCGAGGTGCGCGGCACCGTCGCCGACAACCGGGCGAAGGGCAGCACGCTCTCGCTGACGGCGCCCGGCAAGGAGGCCCGGGTGAAGGTCACGGCATCGGCGGGCCGCGACGGCGGCCGCCCGGTCACCAGGAGCTACACCGTCAAGGCCGGGACCACCCTGGCCGTCGAGCCGCCACAGCCCTCCGGGGGCAAGGGCGGCTATGCGGTGACCGTGGAGAAGGTGTCCGGCGGCCCGGTGCACGCCTCGCGGATGCTCGCGCTGCCCAAGGACGGCATCCCCATGTTCACGATCCAGCCGCTGCCGGACGACCACTCCCTGGTGGCGGTCCCCGAGGCGCGGCCGGACCTGTCCATGCTCAACCGCTGACCCGCGCCCGGCCGTTGGCGCGCGAGGTCAGTCCTGCCCGTAGCGCGGGTCCACCGACTCGGGCGCCAGCCCGAGGAGTTCGGCCACCTGCTCGACCACGACCTCGTGCACCAGCAGGGCGCGCTCGTCGCGGTTCTTGGTGCGGATCTCGACCGGGCGGCGGTAGATCACGATCCGGTCGGGGTCGTCCCCGTGGGCCGCGACACAGCGGCCGAGCGGAACGGAGTCGCCGTCCAGGAAGGACCCGGGGCCCCCGCCGTCCTCCTCGTCGGCAACCGGCACCTCGCGCACCTGGAAATCCACGGCCGCCAGCTGCGGCCAGCGCCGCTCCAGCCGCTCCACGGAGTCCTGCACCAGGTCGACGAACGCCTCCGCCCGGCTGACCGACAGCGGCACCTGCGGCGGGGCGATCGGCCCGCGCATGCCACGGCCATGACGGTCACGGTGGCGGGAACGCGGCCCGGTGGGGCCGGGGGTGCCACCGGCGGTGGCGGGGGGAGGTACGAGGCTGTCCATCACTCCCGAGAGTATCCGCCACCCGGCCGTGTACACGCGGTAGCCACGCATCTCATCGGATGTCACCAGATGAACGTTCCGGCCATCCTTACGATCGATTACAGCCACCTACTGGATCGGTGAACCCATGCCGAATGACACCATGGGTGCCAGGTCATGACAGACCGCCCCATCGGCAGACACTCGTCACCTTGCTCTCATCGCAGGTCAGCCGGGTGGCCCAAGGGCGGTGTCCACCGCGCGAGGCAAGACGACACAGAGGGGTGAGCCGAGAGTGAGTCATCGCGGCCCGCTCAAGAGTGCGGTACCGTCCAACCTCGTGAGCCCTGTACGTCGCTGTTCGCGCACCGCGTGCGGCCGCCCGGCCGTCGCGACGCTGACGTACGTCTACGCCGATTCGACCGCCGTTCTCGGACCGCTCGCCACCTATGCCGAACCCCACTGCTACGACCTGTGCGCCGAGCACTCCGCGCGCCTGACCGCCCCCCGCGGCTGGGACGTGGTACGCCTCGCGCTGGACACCGGCCCCACCCGCCCCAGCGGCGACGACCTCGAAGCGCTCGCCAACGCCGTGCGCGAGGCGGCCCGTCCGCAGGAACGCGCCACCAGGCCGGGCCCCGGCCAGGCCAAGGGCCCCGCCGGACCGGCCGGTCGCGAGCCCGGACCGATGGAGGCCGCCCGCCGGGGCCACCTCAGAGTGCTGCGCTCACCGGACTCCTGACGCACCGTCGGTTTCTGACATGGCGTCCGCACGCCGTTCCCCCGCCGTCTTCCGCCACTTCTGATCTTTGAGGCCGGTCCGCCGTCCGGATCGCCGGTCCCGCCGGGTAGGTTGGGGGTCCTGTACCGGACTCCAGGAGGGGTTGACCGTGGCCGATCTGTCGCAGCTCGTAAAGGCGTACGACGTGCGTGGTGTGGTCCCCGACCAATGGGACGAATCACTGGCCGAGCTGTTCGGCGCCGCCTTCGCCCAGGTGACCGGCGCGAGCGCGATCGTCGTCGGCCATGACATGCGGCCCTCCTCGCCCGGGCTGTCCCGGGCCTTCGCCAACGGCGCGGCGGCGCGCGGCGTCGATGTCACCGAGATCGGGCTCTGCTCGACCGACCAGCTCTACTTCGCCAGCGGCCATCTCGGGCTGCCCGGCGCGATGTTCACCGCCAGCCACAACCCCGCCCGGTACAACGGCATCAAGATGTGCCGCGCCGGAGCCGCGCCGGTCGGCCAGGACACCGGCCTCACCGAGATCCGCACCCTGGTGGAGGGCTGGACGGAGGGCGGCACCCCGGAGGCCGCCGCCTCCCGCGGCGTGCTCACCCAGCGGGACACCCTCGCCGACTACGCCGCCCACCTGCGCTCCCTGGTGGACCTGACCACCATCCGGCCGCTGAAGGCCGTGGTGGACGCGGGCAACGGCATGGGCGGCCACACCGTCCCCACCGTCCTCGACGGCCTGCCCGTCGACCTGGTCCCGATGTACTTCGAACTGGACGGCACCTTCCCCAACCACGAGGCCAACCCGCTCGACCCGAAGAACATCGTCGACCTCCAGGCCAAGGTCCGCGAGACCGGCGCGGACATCGGCCTCGCCTTCGACGGCGACGCCGACCGCTGCTTCGTGGTGGACGAGCACGGCGAGCCCGTCCCGCCCTCCGCCATCACCGCACTGGTCGCCGCCCGCGAACTCGCCAAGCACCCGGGCGGCACGGTCATCCACAACCTGATCACCTCCTGGTCGGTGCCGGAGGTCGTCAAGGAGAACGGCGGCACCCCCGTCCGCACCCGGGTCGGGCACTCCTTCATCAAGGAGGAGATGGCCCGCACCGGCGCGATCTTCGGCGGCGAGCACTCCGCGCACTACTACTTCCGCGACTTCTGGAACGCCGACACCGGCATGCTCGCCGCACTCCATGTGCTCGCCGCGCTCGGCGGCCAGGACAAGCCGCTCTCCGAGCTCGTCCGGCAGTACGACCGGTACGCCGCCTCCGGCGAGATCAACAGCACCGTCACCGACCAGCCCGGCCGGACCGCGGCGGTAAAGGCCGCCTATACGGGCCTGGACGGCGCCGATCTCGACGAGCTGGACGGACTCACCGTCACCACCGCCGACTGGTGGTTCAACCTCCGGCCCTCCAACACCGAGCCACTGCTGCGGCTGAACGTCGAGGGACGCGACGCCGCCACGGTCGCCCGGGTGCGCGACGAGGTACTGGCGATCATCCGGGCCTGACCCATCGCAGGGGGTGCCCGGGCCCGGCCACGCGGCGCGTGGCCCCGGGGCCCGGCGGTACGCTGACCGCACAGAAACGCACACACCCCGAAGGGAACCCCCATGCCGCTCGAAGCCGGTCTCCTGGAGATCCTCGCCTGCCCGGCGTGTCACGCTTCCCTCCACGAGGTCGCGGAGCCGGACGGCGACACCACCGAGCTGGTCTGCGAGGGCCAGAGCTGCGCCCTGGCCTACCCCGTCCGGGACGGCATCCCGGTTCTGCTCGTCGACGAAGCCCGCCGTCCTGCCTGACCCCACCCAGCAGTCGGCGGGCCGGACCTGCGCCCACGGCGATCGGAGGCTGATCAACGGTGTTCGACGAGTCACTCCTCGATGACCCCGAAGCCCTGTCCCGCGCCGACCTGCACGGCCTGCTGCGCGGCGCCGCCGAGTCCGGCGCCCGGGTGCGTACCGCCGCCCGCAACGCGGCCGAGGCGGGGGTCGGCGCCCTGAAGCCGGACGGCCGCCCACGCGCCGTCCTGGTCGCGGGCCCCGGCCCGGCCGCCGGATCCGCCGCCGACCTGCTCACCGCGCTCGCCGACGGCAGCTGCCCGGTCGCCCTGATCCGCCCCTCCGGCGTCGCCCCCGCCCCGGGCGCCCTGCGCTGGACCCTCCCCGGCTGGACCGGCCCGCTCGACCTGCTGCTCGTCGCCAGCCCGGACGGCACCGAGCCGGGGCTGGCCCTCCTCCTCGAGCAGGCCCACCGCCGCGGCTGCTCCGTCGTCTGCGTCAGCCCCGTCGGCTCCCCGCTCGCCGAAGCCACCACCCAGGTGCGCGGCCTGGCGATCCCGCTCACCACCACCCCGTACGAAGCCGCGATGGCGGGCGCCGAGGCCCCCGACCCGGCAGGCGACCAGGCCGTGCTGCCCACCGGGCCCGGCACGCTCTGGTCCCTGCTCACCCCGCTGCTCGCCCTCGCCGACCGCATCGGGCTGCTCACCGCCCCGCCCGGCGCCCTGGAATCGCTCGCCGACCGCCTCGACCAGCTCGCCGAGCGCTGCGGCCCCGCGATCGCCACCTACAGCAACCCGGCCAAGACCCTCGCCGCCGAACTGGCCGACACCCTCCCGATCATCTGGACCGAAGGGGAGCTCGCCGCCGCCGTCGGCCGCCGCTTCGCGACGGTCCTCGCCGCCCTCGCCGGCCGACCCGCGCTCGCCGCCGAACTCCCCGAGGCGCTCACCGCGCACGGCACCCTGCTCTCCGGGGCGTTCGCCGCGGGTGCCGACCCCGAGGACTTCTTCCGCGACCGGGTCGAGGACCCCGAGGCGCTGCACGCCAGGGTCGTCCTGCTCCGTGAGCAGGAGCCGGCCGTCACCTCACCGGCCCCCGCAGCCCGCGAACTCGCCCTCCACCGCGGCACCCCCATCAGCGAGCTGGAGGTCACCGAGGACGGCGGCCCCCTGGAGACCGCCGCCGAACTCCTGGCGATCACCGACTTTGCCGCCGTCTACCTGGCCCTCGCGGGCACGCCCTAGGGGGTGCAGAGATGGACCGCCTGACCAACACCGTGCGCCCCTACGCCTGGGGCTCCACCACCGCGATTCCCGAACTGCTCGGCACCCCGCCCACCGGTGAGCCCCAGGCGGAGCTGTGGATGGGCGCCCACCCCGGTGCCCCCTCCCGCGTCGACCGGGGCGGCGGACCGCGCGCGCTCAGCGAGGTCATCGCCGCCGACCCCGTGCGCGAGCTCGGCACCCCGGCCGTCCAACGCTTCGGCCCCGGGCTGCCGTTCCTGCTCAAGCTCCTCGCCGCCGCCGCCCCGCTCTCCCTGCAGGTCCACCCCGACCGCACCCGGGCCGAGGCCGGATTCGCCGCCGAGGAGGCCCTGGGGATCCCCCGCGACGCCCCGCACCGCAACTACCGGGACGTCAACCACAAGCCCGAACTCCTCTGCGCCCTCGGCCCCTTCGAAGGCCTCTGCGGCTTCCGCGACCCCCATGAGACGGCGGAACTGCTCGCCGCGCTGGACGTCGACTCCCTCAAGCCGTATGTCGACCTGCTGCACGCCCACCCGGAGACCGACGCCCTGCGCGAGGTGCTCACCGCCGTCCTGACCGCCGAACCCGCCGCCATGGCCGAGACCGTGGACCGGTCGGCCGCCGCGGCCGAGCGGCTCGCCGCCGCACCCGGCCCGCACCGGGACGCGTACGCCGCATACGCCTCCATCGCCCGGCACCACCCCGGCGACCCCGGCGTCCTCGCCGCCATGCTCCTCAACCACGTCCGCCTCCAGCCCGGCGAGGCCCTCTACCTGGGCGCCGGAGTCCCGCACGCCTACCTCGACGGCCTGGGCGTCGAGATCATGGCCAACTCCGACAATGTGCTGCGCTGCGGCCTGACGCCCAAACACCTCGATGTGCCCGAACTGCTGGACGTCGTCCGCTTTGAACCCGCCGTCCCCGAGGTGCTGCGCCCGGAGGCGGACCCGGACGGAGAGGAGGTCTACGACGCCCCGGCCGATGAATTCCGCCTCTCCCGGTATGCGCGGGCCGCCGGTTCACCGCCCCGGCCGCTCGGGGCACGCACCCCGCAGATCCTGCTGTGCGCCTCCGGCACCGCCCGGCTGCGCGGCGACGACGGCACCGAACTGGCCCTCGCCCGCGGCGAGTCCGCCTTCGTACCCGCCGGGGAGTGCGTCGAACTCGGCGGTGAATGCATCCTCTTCCGCGCCACGGTGGTGGCCTGAATCGCGGCAAGGCGCCCCGGCTGCGACAATGACCCGCCATCTGTCGTAAAGAGAAAGCAAAGCAGCGCATGAGTGCATCGGGCGGATCCAAGGCCATCGTCGCCGCACTGGGGGCCAATCTCGCCATCGCGGTCGCGAAATTCACCGCCTTCGCGTTCAGCGGCTCCTCGTCGATGCTCGCCGAAGGCGTGCACTCGGTCGCCGACTCCGGCAACCAGGCGCTGCTCCTGCTGGGCGGCAAGAGGGCGCAGCGCGAGCCCAGCGAGGAACACCCCTTCGGCTACGGCCGCGAGCGCTATGTCTATGGATTTCTCGTCTCCATCGTCCTGTTCACCATCGGTGGCGTCTTTGCGCTCTACGAGGGCTATGAGAAGGTCAAGGAGCCGCACGAGCTGGAGAATTGGTACTGGCCGGTGGGAGTGCTTGTCTTTGCGCTCGTCGCCGAGGGGCTGTCGTTCCGTACGGCGGTCAAGGAGTCCAACCCGCTGCGCGGCAAGCAGTCGTGGAGCCAGTTCGTACGGACTGCCAAGGCGCCCGAACTCCCGGTGGTGCTGCTGGAGGACTTCGGGGCCCTGGTCGGTCTGGTCCTCGCGCTGGGCGGTGTCGCCCTCTCGGTCGCCACGGGCAATGGCGTCTGGGACGGCATCGGGACCCTGTGCATCGGCACCCTGCTGGTGCTCATCGCGCTGGTGCTGGCCGCCGAGACCAAGTCATTGCTGCTCGGCGAGGCGGCCGGGCCGGACCAGGTGGCGAAGATCCGTGCGGCGGCCGTCGACGGCGACACGGTGATCGGCGTCATCCACATGCGCACGCTTCATCTGGGCCCGGAGGAGCTGCTGGTCGCCGCCAAGATCGCGGTGCGGCATGACGACACCGCCGCGGAGGTGGCCCGGGCGATCGACGAGGCCGAGGCCCGCATCCGGGAGGCCGTGCCGATCGCCCGGGTGATCTACCTGGAACCGGACATCTACCACAAGGCCCGCACGGCGTAGTCGTGTTCGGGGGCCCGCGACCCTCAGCGGATCTCCGCCAGCACCCGCATGATCGCCGCCCGGTCCGGCGCCGCCAGCAGCCGCTCCCGGAACCCCGGGTCCATCAACCGCCGCGACAGCAAGGCCAGAATCCGCAGGTGCTCATCGCCCGCCGCCGTCTCCGGCACCGTGATCATAAAGATGAGCCGGGCCCTCGTCCCGTCCATCGAGCCCCACTCGACCCCCTCGGTGCTGCGGCCAAAGGCGACGACGGGCGCCGTGACGGCGTCCGTCTTGGCATGCGGAATCGCGATCTCCTCGCCGAGCCCGGTGGTGCCCAGCGCCTCCCGGGCGAGTACGGCGTCGACCAGTGCGTCCACATCGGTCACCCGCCCACTGGCGGCGAGCAGTTCGGCCAGCTCACGGATCGCGTCCTCCTTCCGGCCGGCCACCAGCCCGGGCCGTACGGTGAGCTCGGTCAGATGCCCGGACAGCACTGCCCCGTCGCCCGTGGCCGCGGGCGGTACGGGCGGCGGTGGGGCGGGCGTACCGCCCAGCGACATCAGGGTGACGGTCGTCAGCGCCGTGACCACCGTCCCCATGGCGACGGCGACCAGGAACATCGGCACACCCCCCACCGCGCCCAGCACTGCGACGATCGGACCCCCGTGCGGCACGCGGTCCTTGACCGCCGCGAGCCCGGCGATGGCACCCGCCACCGCGCCGCCCAGCATGTTCGCCGGGATGACCCGGGCCGGCCGCGCGGCCGCGAACGGAATGGCACCCTCTGTGATGCCGAAGAAGCCCATGAACAGCGCCGCCAGACCGGTCTCCCGCTCCTGTTGGTCGAACATCCTGCGCCGCAGCAGCGTCGCCAGCCCCTGGCCGAGCGGGGGGACCGGGATGGCCGCCGCGCACATGCCCATGACCTCCGGATTCCTGGAGACCAGCCCCGCACCGAAGAGAAAGGCCGTCTTGTTGACCGGCCCGCCCATGTCGAACGCGATCATCAGGCCCAGGAGCACGCCCAGCACCGCCGCGCTCGCACCCGTCAGGCTGCCGAGCCGGCTGGTGAGGTGCTCGAAGACCCAGGCGATGGGCTTGCCCAGGACGTAGATGAAGAACAGGCCGAGCGCCGAGGTCGCCAGCACCGGGATGACGATGATCGGCATGATGGGCCGGACAAACCGCGGCACCGGGATCCGCTTGATCCACAGCACCAGATAGCCGGCCAGGAAGCCGGTGACGATCGCACCGATGAAGCCCGCGCCCGACTTCGAGCCGTACAGCGCACCGGTGTTGGCGATCCAGCCGCCGATCATGCCGGGCACCAGCGCCGGCCGGTCGGCGATGGCATAGGCGATATAGCCGGACAGGATCGGCACCATCAGCGTGAAACCGATGACCCCGATGTCGTTGACGTGCTTCCAGACCGAACCATCCGGAATCACCAGACCGTGCTCGGTGGCATGACCGCCCAGCGCGAGTGACACCGCGAGCAGCAGCCCGCCGACGACGACAAACGGAATCATGTACGAGACGCCGTTCATCAGCGCCTTGTAGGTGATGCCGCGCCCCTTGCCGCCGCCCGCGACGGCCGTCGGCGCGGTGCCCCCGCCGCCGTCGCCCCCTCGGTACACCGGCGCCTGCCGCACCTGCTCGATCAGCTGTTCCGGGTGGTGAATGCCCTCGGCGACACCGACGGACAGCACTCTCTTGCCGATGAAGCGGCTGCGATCCACGTCCTTGTCGGCGGCGATGATGATGCCGTCCGCCTCTCTGACATCGTTGTCAGAGAAAACATTCTCGGCCCCGATCGATCCCTGGGTCTCCACCTTGATCCAGTGGCCGAGCGCCTCCGCGGCCTGGGCCAGCTTCTCCGCCGCCATATAGGTGTGGGCGATGCCGGTCGGGCAGGCGGTCACCGCGAGCAGCCTGAGCCGCTGCCCGTCCGACCCGGCAGCTTCGGGGGGATCTGCTGGATTGGTCACGTGAAACTCCTCCCAACGGGGCGTGTACGAGACCGTGCGGTGTACTCGTCCTCGGGTCCTTGCGCAAGCGCATCCTGCAACAGCCGACCAGTGGATCAAAGCGATCGGGCGCCCGGCCCGGACCGCGTACAACATCCGGAACCTTGCGTTCCGCCGAATCCAGGCCCGACGGGGACTGGGGCTCCCCGGGTGGTCCGGTGTAGATTCGGGGCCAGAGCCAGACGTCGCTGCTGATGGCGGTCGGGCGGTTCGCGCGACGGACCGGCCGAGGGAGAGAGGGCCTCCGACGGACTGCGCTGCGGTCAGGGGACGCGTGAGGCCGGCTGGGCTCGCGCGCGATCCTCCTGTCCGTGTGCACGGCCGTACTCATCCCTCGCTCGCCCCTCAGGAGGAGCAGCCCGTATGACCACCACCTCCACCGGCCGGGACTTCAAGGTCGCCGACCTGTCCCTGGCCGCTTTCGGCCGTAAGGAAATCACCCTCGCCGAGCATGAGATGCCCGGCCTGATGGCGATCCGCAAGGAGTACGCAGCGGCGCAGCCGCTGGCGGGTGCCCGCATCACCGGCTCGCTGCACATGACCGTGCAGACGGCGGTGCTGATCGAGACGCTTGTCGCGCTGGGTGCGCGGGTGCGCTGGGCGTCGTGCAACATCTTCTCCACCCAGGACCATGCCGCCGCGGCCATCGCGGTGGGCCCTCATGGCACACCGGAGAACCCGCAGGGCGTTCCCGTCTTCGCCTGGAAGGGGGAAACGCTGGAGGAGTACTGGTGGTGCACGGAGCAGGCACTGACCTGGCCGGACGCCGCGACCGGCGGCCCCAACATGATCCTCGACGATGGCGGTGACGCTACGCTTCTGGTGCACAAGGGCGTGGAGTTCGAGAAGGTCGGTGCCGTCCCCGACCCGGCCACGGCGGACAGCGAGGAGTACGCGCAGATCCTTGCGCTGCTGGGCCGCACCCTGGCCGGGGACCCGCAGAAGTGGACCCAGCTGGCGTCGGAGATCCGCGGTGTGACGGAGGAGACGACGACCGGCGTGCACCGCCTCTATGAGATGCAGCAGGCCGGTTCGCTGCTCTTCCCGGCGATCAACGTCAATGACGCGGTGACGAAGTCCAAGTTCGACAACAAGTACGGCTGCCGCCACTCGCTCATCGACGGCATCAACCGCGCCACCGATGTGCTGATCGGCGGCAAGGTCGCGGTCGTGTGCGGCTACGGCGACGTGGGCAAGGGCTGTGCGGAGTCGCTGCGCGGGCAGGGCGCCCGGGTGGTCGTCACCGAGATCGACCCGATCTGCGCCCTCCAGGCGGCGATGGACGGCTACCAGGTCAGCACCCTCGACGAAGTGGTGGAGAGCGCGGACATCTTCGTCACGACGACGGGCAACCGGGACATCATCCTGGCCTCCGACATGGCCAGGATGAAGCACCAGGCCATCGTCGGGAACATCGGCCACTTCGACAACGAAATCGACATGGCCGGTCTGGCGAAGACCCCGGGCATCGTCAAGGACGAGGTCAAGCCGCAGGTCCACACCTGGACCTTCCCCGACGGCAAGGTGCTCATCGTGCTGTCGGAGGGGCGCCTGCTGAACCTGGGCAACGCCACCGGCCACCCCTCCTTCGTCATGTCGAACTCGTTCGCCGACCAGACGTTGGCGCAGATCGAGCTGTTCACCAAGCCCGAGTCGTACCCGACCGACGTCTATGTGCTGCCGAAGCACCTGGACGAGAGGGTCGCCCGGCTGCACCTGGACGCGCTCGGCGTGAAGCTGACCGAGCTCCGGCCGGAGCAGGCGGAGTACATCGGGGTCAAGGTGGAGGGACCGTACAAGCCGGACCACTACCGATACTGACGACAGCACCAGTGTCAGCAGCCGGTGACCCAGCCGGCAGGCCAGGCCCCCGCCCCTCCGGTGGGGGCCTGGCCCATTCCCGTCAAGGACCTCCACATGCCCCGCGGCCGCTACTCGCTGCATGATCCGCACGATCACACCCCCCTGGGTGACGAACACTTCCAATGCGCCACCGGCCCTTCCGGCTGGCGCTATGTTTCCCGGATCACCACTCCTTCCGGCGCCGAAGCCGGATCCGTCGACCTCTCCATCGACGCCCTCGGGCGCCCCATCCGGCTTCAGCTCCGGACCCCCGACTGGCAGGTGCGTGCCGCCGCCGTCGACGGCGTCACCTGGGTGCGCACCGATGCGACAGGCGAGCACGCCACCGAAGGCAACGTCGGCGCGCATGGATTCACCGGCAGCTCACCGGCCTTCCAGGTAGCCCTCGCGCGCTTGCTGCGGCTCACCCCCGGCGCCCAGGCCACCCGGATCCGGCTGGTCGCCTTCACTGCCCCCGTCCTCGCCCCGCGCACCCTCGATCAGTCGTGGTCCTTGCTCAGCAGGACACCACACGCCACTGACAATGGGCCGTTGGAAGTGGACGAGTACCAGGTCAGCGCCCTCGACACGGGTGAGCGGCACACCGTCCACCTCGCCGGCGACGTGGTCCTGTCGGCACCAGGCATCGAGCTCGAGGAACTCGCGACCCCGCCCTCCCTCTTCGCCGACTGAGGGCAGGGCGGATGTGCGGCCCGTGCTCGCAGCCTGATAGGGTCTCCCTCGCCCCAGGAAACCCGTTGACACGGGTGGAGGGGGGAGGTAGATTCGAACGGTTGAGACGGACTGGATTGGACTGGTCCGTCAGTGACCGTTAGTATCGCAACAGCTCCCGACAGTGAATGCAATTCACGTGGAGCATCCTTCGACTCCTTATTAGGAAGTGGCAAAGTCGATGTAATCGGCTTGTCTCAGGTCTGATAAAGTCGGAGACGCCGGAAAGCGAAAGCGAGAAGGCGAGCCCCGATTCAACAGGGGGCCGGAGCCGGGAATTCGGGTCTGGTAAGGTTGGAAACACGAAATACCGGAGGGAAGCGCCCGGAGGGCCTTGTGAAAAGGGTCTGAAGGAAGC
>NZ_JBDJPF010000051.1:0-54165 GCF_054957865.1 Streptomyces xingningensis | reverse complement strand
CCCGCTGCCCCAGCCGCGCGCGGCCCGCGCGGGCGGGGGGCGGGGGGGGGGGGGGGGGGCGCGGGCGCGCCCTTCCGGCTCCCCCCCCCCCCCCCCCCCCCCCCCGCCCCCCCCCCCCCACCCCCCCCCCCCCCCCCCCCCGGCCCCCCCCCCCCCCGCGGCCGCGGGGGGGGGGCGCGCGCCCCCCCCCCCCCCCCCGACGATCCCCCTCACCGGCTGTCTATCCATCTGATACGCAGGATTCACCCCAATGGGCAGGCGCTCGGAGTGAACCAAGGGGGTGGAAGGGGGCGCGTTCAGCCCGCGATCTGTCCCGCCGATCAACCGCTGCCTACCGTCGGAACGTACGGACGTGTGGCTCTCGCCATTACTGCGTAGACGGACGGGTGGCTGTCGCCATGACTGCGTTGACGGCACGGCGGGGAGGTTCGGCGGATGAGCGGTCGGCGGACCGATGCGAGCGAATCCCTGGTGCGCATCACCGATCTCGCCGGGCGGCCACGCGGCACGGGCTTCCCCGCCGACGACCGCTCCACCCTGATCACCAGCCATGAGGCCGTCGACGGCCTGGCCTGCCTGGTGCTGCACGCACCCGGCGACCGCACCTGGGTGGTCGGCGCCGAGGCGGTGACCCCGCTGGCCGAGTGCGACCTGGCCCTGGTGCGCACCGAGGGGCTGGGCATGCCACCGCTGCCCATCGCCGCGGCGGCGCACATCGGGTGCGGTACCAAGGTACGGCTGCGGGCCGGCCGCTGGCACCACGCCGAGGTCGTCGGCGATGCCCTGGTGACCTACACCGCGACCGACCGCTTCCATCTGCTGGGCGCCGCGCTGGAGTTGTCGATCGCCGAGCGCACCGCGCTGCGGCTCGGCGAGGAGGCCACCGGCGGGCCGGTGCTCGACGCGAAAACCGGAGCCGTCGTCGCCGTCCTCGGTACCGCGCTACAGGCCGACCGCCGGGCCGCGGGTTTCGCGATCCCGCTGCACGCCACCGCCGCCGCCCGTCCGGGCGGCCCGCTCGCGGAGCTCCTGGAGCGCAATGCGGCGACCGTCCCCGCCTATGGCCCCGACCTCAATCTGGCGGGCGCCCTCCAGCTCACCGCCACCTCCCTGGGCTCGGTGGCCACCCCCCACGCCTGGCGCGAACCCGTCGAACGCCCCGAGACGGAACGGGAGTTCACCCACTTCCTGGATCCCCGGGAGGGCGACCCGGCCCGGGTCCTCGGCCTGGTCGGCGAGCCCGGTACGGGCCGCACCACCGAACTCGGCGCCCTCGCCGGGCGACGGGCCCGCGGGCCCGAGCCCGCGCCCACCCTCTGGCTGCGCGGAGCCGACCTGCGCGCGGACGACGAGAGCGTGCGCGACGCCATCGCCCGGGCCCTCAAGGCGGCCGGCCGCATCGTCACCGCCTCCGCCGGGGCCACCGGCACCGTGGGGGACACCGCCACCGCCACCCCCGAGGCCGTCGCCGAACTCGCGCACCGCGTCGCCCGGCCACTGCTCGTCCTCCTGGACGGCCCCGAGGAGATGCCGCCCCTGCTCGCCCACGCCCTGCCCGCCTGGACGACCGGCACGGCCGCCTGGCTGGAGGAGACCGGCACCCGGCTGATCGTCGCCTGCCGCCCCGAGCACTGGGAGACAGCCGGCGGGCTCTTCCCGCCCGCCCTCCTCCACTCGCCCACCGCCACCCTCCGTGCCGCCCACCCCGTCCAGTCCTCACCCGCCCTCCCGCCCTGTGTCCGGCTCTGCGACCTCACCCCCGACCAGGCCGCCGCCGCCCGCACCGGCTATGCCATCCCCGCCGACGCCATCGACCCGGCGGACGACGGCCACCCGCTCGCCCTCCGCCTGCTCGCCGAGGTCCGGGCCGCCCTCCCGGCCGGCACCGGACGCGCCGACGCCCGCGGCCTCCCCGACCGCTGGGACGTCTTCTCCGCCTACCTCGACCTGATCTGCCTGCGCATCGCCGTCCGGCTGGCCGCCGCGAAGCGCCCGCCACTGCGCGGCGCCGCGGTGCGGCGGCTCGCCGCCCGGGTGGCCGGGCAGGTGCACGAGGCGGCCCGGCTGTGCCTCGGCCCCGGCCAGGGCGAGCTGGAGCGCGAAGCCTTCGAGGAGCTCTTCCCCTGGCGCACCGGCTGGGCCTCCGCCGTCCTCACCGAGGGCCTGCTGGTCCCGGCGGGCGCCGGCTACCGCTTCGCCCACGAGGAGTTCGCCGACTGGCTGCACGGCACCCACCTCGACCTCGACGCCGCCCTGCAGGCCCTGGTCCACCGCTGGTACGAACCCGAGGGCCCACCCGCCGAAGCGGTCGTCCGCCTCCCGTCCCGCCCGGGCGGCGCTCCGGCCGGCCCACCCGAGGGCCATGTGCCGCCCCCGCCCGGCTCCCGGCCGTCCTCCCGGCCGTCCTCCCGGCCGTCCCCCCGGGCCGGCCGCCGCAAGGGCCGCCGCACCACCCCCAGCCCCCAGGAGACGCCCAGACCCCTGCCCGTGCCCCGGCACCGCATCGGCCCCGTGCTCCAGGCGCTCATCATGCTCGCCCGGCGCTCCGGCCCCACCGAACTCTCCCGCCGCCTCACCGCGCTGGTCCACGCGGTGGAGATCCTGGTACCCAAGGGCGCGCGGCAGAACGGGCAGACCCTCACCGACCCCGCCTGGTGGGCGGCCCATCTGCTGGCCGAAACGCTGCTGCGCGTCCCCGACGCCACCCCCTACCTCCGCGTGCTGCGCCTCCTCGCCGACCGCGTCACGGCCCGCTCCCGCGCCGCCGGAGGCTTTGCCGCCGACGCGACCGACGTCCTGGGGGGCCTCACCGAATTCGGGCCGTCCTTCTGGCTCCGGCTGCGCCTCGGCCTCGCCGACCGCCTCGACCTGCTGCGCCGCCTGCTGCCCGCCGACGGCCCGCCGCCCGGCGCGAACCCGGACAGCGCACCGCCGGCCTCCGACCGCTTCCTGCCCGCGACCGCCGCCCTGCTCCTCGAGGACCCCGCTGCCGCGCAGCCCCTGATCTGCCGCTGGTTCACCGACGACCGTCCGCTGCTGGCCACCCCCGACGACAGCGCCGACTTCGCCCCGCCCACCGTCGCCACCGCCGCCCAGGCACTGCTGCACACCCACCGCCGCCGGGCCCTGGACGACCTGACCGAGGCACTGGTCGGCACCGCCCACCCCCGCGCCGACGAACTCCTGGCCGCACTCACCGAGGACGAGCCCTCCGCGCTCTGCCGCGCCGTGGACCGCTGGGCCCACGACGACCGCGTCGAACTGCATGTCGCCGCCGCCGCGTACGGGCTCAAGGCCGCCCCCCACGTCACCACCGACGCCGACCGCGAACTGCTGCGCTACTCCGCCCTCGCCCTGCTCGCCCGGCCCGCCGAGGACGCCCTGCACGGCACCGCGCTCACCCTGCTCGTCGGCGACCACGACACCCGGGCCAAACACCTCCCACAGGCCCTGGCCCGGTTCGCGGCAGGCGACCCGCACCTGCCGCCCAGCGCCCTCGCCGCCGCCCTCAGCACCCACCCCGAACCGGTGCTCGGCGCCTTCCGGGCCCGGCTCTACGAACTCGGCGACGGCCCCGCCGCCGTCCTGCGCACCCTCGCCGAGGTCACCGCCCCCACCCTGGCCCGCCGCGCGGCCGCACTGGTCAGGGAGCACCTGGAACACCGCCCCGAAGACGCCCGGCACGCCGCGGACTTCATCGACCGGCGGCTGGAAGACGGCCCCGCCGCCCGAGCCGTCCTCTTCCCGCTCGTCACCGACCTGCTGCGCACCCGCCCCGCCCAGGTCCGCCGCGCCCTGGCGCCCGTCCTCGCCGCCCCCGGCGCCCCGCAGTCGCGCCCACTGCGCCAGGAGCTGCTGGAGGTGCTGCTGGAGCGTGAGGAGCAGGAATCCAAGGAGCACGGCATCACCGTGCTGGACGTGCTGCTGCGCGCGGTGGCCGCGGGCGCGGCGGAGTACCCCGAGGCCCGCACCCGCGCCCTCGTGCTGCGCACCGGGGAGCTGATGAACCGCACCCCGGAGGGCGCCGCCTGCTTCGACCGCCGGATGACGCAGCTGGCCCGGGAGATCCCGGCCTTCGGCACCCGGGTGCGCGGGTGGCTGAAGTCGGCGCCCGCGCAGTGGGCGGAGGTGGTGGGAGCGGCCGCCCGGGTCAGGCTCAGCGCGGGCGGCACCGAGCCGGAGGTCGAGCACGAGCCCGCGGCGGCGGATGAGGCGGACGATCCCGACGGGTCGGGGGAGAAGCCTGGCGGAGCACCGGCCGATGCGGACCGTCGGCAACCGGCATGGCACTCTTAGACCTGCGTAATCGACAGACACAAGTTCGGGTTCGGGCGAGGAGCGGGCACAGTGCAGCGCTGGCGTGGCTTGGAGGACATCCCCCAGGACTGGGGGCGCAGCGTCGTCACCATCGGCTCGTACGACGGGGTGCACCGAGGGCACCAGGTGATCATCGGGCGCGCGGTCGAGCGGGCGCGTGAGCTCGGGGTGCCCTCCGTGGTGGTGACCTTCGACCCGCACCCCAGCGAGGTCGTCCGGCCCGGCAGCCACCCGCCGCTGCTGGCGCCGCACCACCGGCGCGCGGAGCTGATCGCGGAACTCGGTGTGGACGCGGTGCTGATCCTGCCGTTCACCAAGGAGTTCTCCAGGCTTTCGCCCGCCGACTTCGTGGTGAAGGTGCTGGTCGACAAGTTGCACGCCAAGCTGGTCGTCGAGGGCCCCAACTTCCGCTTCGGACACCGCGCGGCGGGCAGCGTCGCCTTCCTCGAGGAACTCGGCAGCACCTATGACTATGGCGTCGAGGTCGTCGACCTGAGGCTGTCCGGCGAGGCCGGGGACGGCCTGCCGTTCTCCTCCACCCTGACCCGGCGCCTGGTCGCCGAGGGCGATGTCGCGGGCGCCAGGGAAATCCTCGGCCACCCCCATCGCGTCGAGGGAGTGGTGGTCCGCGGCGCACAGCGCGGCCGCCAGCTGGGCTTCCCGACCGCGAACGTCGAGACCCTGCCGCACACCGCGATCCCGGCGGACGGGGTCTACGCGGGCTGGCTGGTCGTCGCCGGGGAGGCGATGCCCGCGGCCATCTCGGTCGGCACGAATGTGCAGTTCGACGCGACCGAGCGAACGGTCGAGGCCTATGCGATCGACCGCGTGGACCTCGACCTGTACGGGCTGCAGGTGGCCGTCGACTTCCTCGCCTACCTGCGCGGCATGGAGAAGTTCGACTCCATCGAGGCATTGCTCGAATGCATGGCAGACGATGTCCGCCGGGCCCGGGACCTGGTGGCCGCGCACGAGGCGACCCCATCCAGCCCGTCCGGCGTCTGAGGACAACACCGCGCAGCGGTGTTTCGGGGAAGCCCCCGGTCAAGGGAAGGGGCAGGGTGGGGGAAACCCCCACCCTCCGCGCACCTACCCCTGCGGATACCCATACCCCCCCGGCTGGGGCGGCTGCTGCTGCGGCCACCCACCCTGCTGCGGATACGCCCCCGGCGGCATCGGCTGCGGCGCCTGCCCGGGGCCGTAAGGACTGTACGCTCCCGGAGCGGCACCCGGCCCGGGCTGCCCCGGCATGGGACCCGCGCCCTCCGGCGCATACCCACCCGGCGCGGGCTGGACCTGCTGCGGCCCCCCGCCCCACAACCCCTGCTGAGCCCGCACAAAATCCTCCGCCACCATCGCGGACAGGGTGAAGTACGCCTCCCGCGTCTTCGGCCGCATCATCTCGAGGTCCAACTCCGCCCCCGCCGCGAGATGTTCATCGAACGGCACCACCACAACACCCCGGCACCGGGTCTCGAAGTGGGACACGATGTCCTCCACCTTGATCATCTTGCCGGTCTCCCGCACCCCCGAAATGACCGTGAGGCTTCGCGACACCAGCTCGCTGTAACCATGCGCGGAGAGCCAGTCCAGCGTGGTGCTCGCACTGCTCGCCCCATCGACGGACGGCGTCGACACGATGATCAACTGGTCGGCGAGATCGAGGACTCCGCGCATGGCGCTGTAGAGCAGTCCGGTTCCCGAGTCGGTGAGGATGATCGGGTACTGCCTGCCCAGCACGTCTATCGCCCGCCGGTAGTCCTCGTCGTTGAAGGTCGTCGAGACGGCCGGGTCCACGTCATTGGCGATGATCTCCAGGCCGGACGGGGCCTGCGAGGTGTAACGCCGGATGTCCATATAGCTGTTCAGCCGGGGGATCTCCGACACCAGGTCACGGATCGTCGCACCCGTCTCACGCCGCACCCGGCGACCCAGCGTGCCCGCATCGGGGTTGGCGTCGATCGCAAGGATCTTGTCCTGCCGCTCGCTGGCCAGCGTGGCACCCAGGGCCGTGGTCGTGGTCGTCTTGCCGACGCCGCCCTTGAGGCTGATGACCGCGATGCGGTAGCAGGAGAGGACGGGCGTACGGATCAGCTCCAGCTTGCGCTGCCGCTCGGCCTCTTCCTTCTTGCCGCCGAACTTGAACCGGCTGCCGCTGCTCTGCCTCCTCGGCTTGGGCTTGCTCTTGAGCAGGCGCTCCGACGACAGCTCCACCGCCGCGGTGAAACCCAACGGCGCGCCGTGCACGGACCGCTGGCGCTGCTCGGGCGTCACGGTGGGCCAGCCACCGGTGCGCGGA
This sequence comes from Streptomyces xingningensis, assembly GCF_054957865.1. Lineage (NCBI taxonomy): Bacteria > Bacillati > Actinomycetota > Actinomycetes > Kitasatosporales > Streptomycetaceae > Streptomyces > Streptomyces xingningensis. The sequence continues at coordinate 47,549 of NZ_JBDJPF010000051.1, read as the reverse complement.
TCGGCGGGCGTGCCGGGCGGCACCGGACCGGCAATGCGCGGATCCTGGACGGGGCTGGGCTGTGGGGCTTGCGGGGCCAGTGAGTTCGGATCCCCGGGAGTCGGCTGCGGCTGCTGCTGTGGTTGCTGCTGCAGAGGCTGAACGGGCGGGACGGGCTGTACCGGCTGGGCGGGCTGCGCGGGTTGGACGGGGCCGTTTGTCGCGCTCTCCGGGCCCGGGTAGCCATAGCCGCCCGGCGTCTGGGGCGCGGCCGGCAGCGCGGGCGCGCTCTGCGGCACACCCTGCGGCTGCTGACCGTAAACACCGTTCGGCACAGGCAGGTTGTACGTCGGAGCCGGAGCCGGAGCGGGCACCTGAGCCGCGGGTGGCTGAGCCGACGGTGGCGCCGGCTGCTGCAGTTGATAGCCGTCCTGACCGACAGGCGTCACGGGCCCCTGGGCATAGGGCCCCGGCTGACCGAAGCCCCCCTGCCCCGGCTGAGGCGCGGCCGGCAGCGCGGGAACGCCCTGTGCCGCCTCGGGGCCCACGGCCCCATAACCGCCCTGCGGCGCAGCGGGGTTGGGCCCGCCGGGCAGCGCGGCCTGCGGCGCCGAAGGAGCCCAGACGGCCGGTGCCACCCCATCGCCGGGGGTGGGCGCGATCGGAGCGGGAACGGGAACAGGGACGGGAGTCGCAGGCTGGAAGTCCGGCGGCAGGGGCGGCAGCGATGTCTGAGGCACCGAAGGCGGGGTCCATGACTCCGTGGAGGCATTAGGCGCATCCGGGGCATCTCGAACATCCGGCGTGGCCATCAGTGCGTCCACCGGTTCCCCGCCCTTGCCCTCCTCGACCCTCCTCCGCAGCGCCGCGGAGGAGAACCGCATGGTGCCCTCACTCCGCAGAGTGCCACCCGCCACCTCGGGGGCGCCCTCCGGGACTTCGGCGGCGCCGGCCGCACCGCCGACCGCGGCACCCCCCGCCTCCCCACCCGACTTTTCCGATACATCCGGCTCGTCTGTCTTGCCGACGCGCTCCGTGATCTCGTTCAACAGCTCGGCGGCGGACAGCCGCAGCGTCGCCCCGCGCACGGGCCTACCGCCCTCGGCGGCCTCTCCGTCGGCCGTACCGCCCTCGGACACCGCGCCCCCCTCCGGGACTTCACCGGCCGGGCCCCGCGGCGGCGTCACCGGCAGCGGATCACCGGCGGACGGCACAGGCGCAGCCGAAGGCGTCGGCGCAGCCGGAGGTGGAGACAGGGGAGGGGTCGATGCCGAGGCCGCCCCCGTCCCCTCGCCGGACGGCGTGGTCTGCATGTACCAGGCGGGCGGCGTGTAGTCGATGGTGAACTCGCCGGTCCGCTCCTGCTCCTGCTCCGGATCCCGCTCGTGACCGGCGTCGGACCGGTTCTCGCCGCCTGTGATCCCGGCCGCGCGGATCTCGTCCCGATCGCTGCTCACATTGCCTCCTGCTGGTGTGGCCCGGTGCCCCGTGAAGTCACCTGGCGGGAGCGGGCCGTTCCCATGGTCCGGCCGCCCGGATTCCCCGCCGCCACGCTGCGGGCTGGCTCCGGCGCCGGCTTCCCAAGTGCGTACAGTCATCAAGACTAATCGTCATCAGTGACACTGCGGCAGGCCCGCCGGCCCCTTGGGTGTGCGCGGTACGTCACCGGCCCCCGGGAAGCCATGGAGACCATGGGTGCCGTCAATCCCGGATTGACATATGGGTAGGCTCCTGTCTCCGTATGCCTCCGTAATGTCGACATGAGGGACACCGCACATGGAACCGCCGCGTCTGGGCGATCCGGAATGGATCGGCCCATATCGGGTGCTGGCCCGGCTGGACGCGCGGCTGAGTGACGTCCCGGCCGCTGAGCACCGCTTCATCGCGCGCAGCGCGGACGGCGACCGTACGGTGCTGATCGGCACCCCGCTGGAAGGCACGGACGAGAGCAGGGCGGCCGTGGAGGCGGAGGGCGCCCGGAGGCTGTCCGCCCCCTGGCTCGCCGTCGTGGACGAGGTCGCGCCGCCCGGCGGGCAGGTCTGGCGCGCCGGTCCGTACGTTCCCGCCGTGCCGCTGCCCGCCGCGCTCGCCGCGCACGGCGGACCGCTCCCCGAGCACACCGCCGTCGCCCTGGGCGCCGCGCTCGCCGAGACGCTCGTCGTGCTGCACCAGGCGGGCATCACCCACGCGGGCATCTCCCCGGCGGCGGTCCTGCTGGCCGCCGACGGCCCTCGGCTCACCGGTTTCGGCGCCGCCCGCGCGGCGGCGCCGGACGGGCGCCCGCAACCACCGGGCGATGTCTACGCCTTGGGGGCGGTGCTGGCCTACGCCGTAACGGGACATATAACCCCAAAGCAGAGCGAACTGCCCGAGCGATTCCGCCATCTCATCTCCTCCTGTATCGCCAGCAATCCAGACAATCGCCAGCAAATGACCCAGGTTCTCGATGGGTTGCTGTCGACCGCCACTGCACCCGGTGCCGGCGGCGCGTTCGGCCCCGCTCCCCACCCATACGCCCCACCGGCGGCCGTACTGAGCGGCGGCCGCGCGGCCGCGCTCCTCGGGCCGGGCTGGCTGCCGCCCCGGCCCATCGCCGCCCTCGCCCGGCAGTCGTCCGAACTGCTGGCCGCGGAATCCGGGACGGGCTGACCCGCATGCTGTTCCCTCTCGTTCCCGAAGACCCCATGGAGCTCGGCGGCCACCGGCTGCTGGCCAGACTGGGCGGCGGCGGCATGGGCACCGTCTACCTCGCCCGGTCCGCCCGCGGCCGTACGGTCGCGCTGAAGACGGTGCACCCGCAGTTCGCCGACGACCTCACCCTGCGTACCCGGTTCCGGCTGGAGACCGACGCCGCCCGGGTCATGGGCGGGCGGTACGGAGCCCAGGTCTTCGACGCGGACCCCTTCGCTCCGCTGCCCTGGCTGGCCACCGAGTATGTGCCGGGTCCATCGCTCGACGAGGCGGTGACCGCGGGCGGCCCGCTCCCCGGGCGGACGGTGCGCGCCCTGGGCGCCGTACTGTGCGGTGCGCTGGGGCAGTTGCACGCCTCCGACGTGGTGCACCGGGACCTCAAACCGTCCAACATCCTCATCTCCGCCTTCGGCCCGAAGCTCATCGACTTCGGCATCGCCCGGGCTGTGGGCGACACCCCGTTGACACATACCGGAACCGCCGCCGGAACTCCGGCCTTTATGTCCCCGGAGCAGGCGGCCGGACTGGAACACACCCCGGCGGGCGATGTGTTCGCCCTCGCCGGAGTATTGGTCTTCGCGGCGACCGGACACGGCCCCTTCGGCACCGGCCGCCCGGCCGATCTGGTCTATCGGGTGCGCTATGCGGAGCCCGAGCTGACCGGAGTGCCCGCCGCTCTGCTGCCCATACTGAGCGCCTGTCTGAGCAAGGACCCCGAGAACCGGCCGGACACCGCCGAACTGGCCGGACAATTCGGCCCCGAGGAACCGCAGTTCGCCGACATTCTGCCGGACGGAATACTGGCGGATATCGCCCGGCGCGGCGCCGACGTCTGGCGCGTTCAACCCCATCGGCCGCCCCTGCCACCGCATTCGGCCCACGCCGCGCCGGTACCCGCAAAACAGCCGTCTCCCGGAATGTCACGGCGCGGACTGCTGGCCGTGGCCGGCGGTTCGGTCCTCGGGCTGGGCGCGCTGGGAACGGGTATCTGGGCGTGGTCCGGGCGCGGGGACGACACCACCACCCCGGCCGCCAAACCCACCCCCACGGCCACGCCATCCGCTCGCCGGACACGTCCGGCGAACGTCCCGGAACGCGCGGTGTGGTGGGCCACCCTCGACAAGGCCGACACCGGCTTTGCGCCCACGGAGGTCGGGGACCATGTGGTGGTGATGTCCCGGAAGGGACTGGTCGCATTCGACGCCGGAACCGGCAGCCGAAAGTGGATCAGCGATGCGGTCAAGCAGCCCTTGCAGGTCACCACGGACGGTGAGCGGATCTATGCGTTCACACCGCCGCACACCAAGGACGGTGCGGCGCCCGGCCTTTCGTCGCTGAGCATCAAGGACGGCCGTCCACAAACCCTGGACGCCGATCTCTCCGAACTCTTCGCCGACGACCGGTATCTCCAGCCGCAAGCGCTCGCCGCCGACAAGGGAGCGGTATACCTCTTCGCCCACAAGAGCAACGTCCAGTACTCCTGGGACCGCGACCTGGAACACCGCGTCTCCGCCTTTGATCTCCGTACCGGAAAGGAGCGCTGGCATCACGATTTCAGTTTTGACCGCATGCAAATGGTGAGGGAGTTCGCCGCCGGGCTCGCCGACGGCCGTCTGGTGCTGACCCGCGTGATCGACCGCATGGCCGTGGGCAAGGACGTGCAGAGCAACGACTGGCTGGGCGCCCTCAGAACGAGCGATGGCGCCATGGTGCTGGACACCAATATCCCGAGGCTGGCTTTGGGGGACCAGTCCCCCCTGCCGGGACAGCTCGCGGTGGACGCCGGGCATGTCTGCCTCAAGGGGAAGCTGCTGAGCCTGTACCGGACAACCGACGGCAAGAAGGCCTGGGAGTTCGGCGAGGGGCGTGACAACGGCCGCGTAGGAAGCAAACTGAACCCCTATGGCAGACCGGCGATCAAGGACGGTGTCGTCTACGCGAACGAGGAATACCGCAACTTGATCGCCGTGGACGCCCGCAGCGGAACACTGCTATGGGACAAGACCTTCGGCGATGTCCCGATCAGCTTTGACATTCCGCCACTGGTCGGCGAGAAATTCGTCTATGTCCCGCTCGAATCCACCAGTGGCCGCACCCAGATCGCCGCCGTCGACCGCCACACCCAGCGGACCGCCTGGACCATGGACGTGCCCGGCGGTCTCGGCGCGGGCTTCGCCATCCACCGGCGCGCCCGGCTGATCGTCTGGGCGAGCGGCGACTACATCTGCGCCATGCCCTTGGAGTGATCCCAGCCCTTGGAGTGATCCCAGCTCTTGGAATGATCCCACCGCACCACCCCCGACTCCGCTGTCCCACCACCCTGGAAAGACCCGAACGGCATGCGCTCTCTCGGCATCGGCGACCCCCTCCGGCTCGGCCCCTACCGGCTCCTCGGAGTGCTCGGCGCGGGCGGCATGGGCAAGGTCTTCCTCGGGCGGGACGACGCCGGCCGGCCGGCCGCGGTCAAGGTGCTGCGTACGGAACTGGCGCACGACCCGCAGATGGCCCAGCGCTTCCTCCGCGAGGCCCGGACCGCACAGGCGGTGCACAGCGCGGGAGTCGCCCGGGTCCTGGGAGCGTGGACCGAGGGCGGACGGCCCTGGATCGCCACCGAGTTCCTGGCCGGGCCGACGCTGGAGCAGGCCATCGCCCGCCACGGCCCGTTCGGCCCGGCCGCGGTACGGGCACTGGGCGCGGCCCTGGCGCACACCCTGCGCGACATCCATGCGGCGGGGCTGGTGCACCGCGACATCAAGCCGTCCAATGTGGTGCTGACCTCCACCGGTCCGCGCGTCATCGACTTCGGCATCGCCCGCCCCGAGCACGGCTTCACCCTCACCGCCACCGGCCATGTTCCGGTCACGCCGGGCTTTGGCGCGCCCGAACAGGTGCTGGGGCGGCGGGTGGGTCCGGCGGCCGATGTCTTCTCGCTGGGCGCAGTGCTGGCCTTCGCGGCCGGCGGACGCCGGATCTATGACGGCACCAATGTGCCGGCCGTGCAGTACAAAGTGGTGCACGAGGACCCGGACCTGACGGCCGTGGCGGATCCACTGCGCGCACTGATCGAGCCCTGTCTGGCGAAGGACCCGGCCGACCGCCCGCTGCCGGAGCGGATCGCCGTGGACCTGGCGCCGCCGAGGGACCCCCGGCGGATCTGGCACAAGGGCCCGATCGCCGACGACATTTCCCGAAGCGAGTCGGAGGCCAGGAAGCTGGCGGCATTCACCGGCACTCCCGGTGCCGGGCCGGGGGCGGCGCCGAGCCGGAGAGGCCTGATCACCGCTCTGGCGGCGGGCGGGGCCGTGGTGCTGACGGCCGGCGGCGCCGGAACGCTGTGGCTGCTGCACAAGGACGGCAAGCCGATCCGGCAGCCGGGCACCGCCACCACCCCAACGGCCACCACCTGGGTGGCGAAGCGCCTGACGCGGGCCGAGTACAACGACGGTGCGGCACCGCCCGAGTTGTGGGGGCCCAGCTATGTCCACGGTGCGCCGGCATGGCCCCTGCCGCTGCGGGACCTGGTGGTGGTCGGCGTGGGGGACAAGATCACCGGTCGCCGGGTGACCAACGGCGAGGAGGTGTGGGGCCTGCCGGGGGAGGCGTATATCGCGCCCTCGCCCGGCCTGCTGGTAGTGGCCGGACCGGGGGGTGAGCTCCTCGGCATCCGAAGCACGACGGGCGAGCGACTGTGGTCCGCGAAGCCGGACAAGCGGCCCAAAGCCCTCATCGCAGCGGACAACTCGGCCGTCTACTTCACCACTTTGGTCAAGAGCGATACGGCGACTGCCACCCTGTGTGCCTTCGGCTTGGCCAACCGCTCCCCGCTGTGGTCCCGCTCCTTGCCGGTGAGCAGCGGCCAGTTCACCCCCGCGTGGGGCGCGACGGGCGAGGGACGACTGGTCGTCACCGGCACGGACGGCAAGGTCGTCGCGTTGGACGCGGGCACGGGGGACTCGAAGTGGGAGGCGTCCAGCCAGTTGAAGGCACCCGGCCAGTCGGCCATGGGGATGCCTCCGGTCGTCTCCGGCAGCACCGTCTACCTGGGCGGCCAGGCGCTCACGGCCCGGGATGTGAAGACCGGCAGGCAGCTGTGGTCGGTGCCTGCCAAGAGCGACACCGGCTGGGGCCCGCCGGCCGTCGACGGCGACCTGCTGTACGCCACCGACGGCGCCCGGCTCTGCCGCCTCGACAAGCGGGAACGCAAGGTGACCTGGCAGCGGGAACTCCCCGGCACCCTGCCCTGGCCGCTGCCGCCCGTGCTGCAGGGGGACACCGTCTGGGTGGCCCCCGACATCCACGGACAGACCGGCTTCATGGCCGTGCACCGGGACTCCGGGAAGGTCGCCTGGACTTACAGCCCAGGGGAGCTGGAAGCTCGCGACACCGAACATGGGCGGCTGCTGGACGACGCCCGTTACCAGATGGCGGGAGCGGGCAACCGCGTATTCGTGGTCGGCAGCGGCAAGTTGAGCGTCATGCCCGTGTTCTAGGGCGCCGCTGCCCAAGGGCCACCGGAGGATGCCCTCAGTCCATCCGCCGGGCCGCCCCCAGCAGCCCCGCCTCGGGGTCGGTCGGCGTGGTGGTGACATAGGCCCGCGAGGAGCGAGTGCACCAGAGCGTGACCCCGTCCGGAAGACTGGGCAGCGCCTCCACATCGGCAGCCGTCAGCCCCATCGTCCGCCCGATCTGACTCGCCTCCTCCGGGGACACCCGCTGCACGCCCACCAGATCCGCATGGGTCATCAACCGCGCGGTGGACGGACCCGGATAGGGCAGCAGGGTCACCACGGCCTGCCAGGGCGCGGGGCCCACCCGCCCGTGCGGCGGGCGCACCCCGCAGTCGCGGACGATCAGCACCGGGCTGTGCACCGACGGCCCCGTCGGCGGCACCCGGCCGACCTCGTGCAGAGTGATGGACTGCTGACCGGTGTTGGCGCCCTGTGCCAGCGCCGTCCACAGCTGCTGCCGCCCGGTCTCCACCGCCACCCGGGCGCCCGTACCGACCGTGCGCAGGGCGAGGATCTGCGCCGTCCATGCCCCGCCGACCAGGAGCACATCGAAGGGGGCGGTACGGAACAGCCCCAGCACGGCGGGCGCGCCCTGCGCGTCGGTGCCGATGACCACTCCGTCGTCACCGACGGGCAGGCCCAGCAGCTCCAACTGCTCGGCGGTGACCTCATGCCGCCCGCGCCGGGGCCCGCGCAGACCGAAGCCGAACCGGGAACCGCGGCCGGCGGCCGGGGAAGTGGTGGTGCTCATCAGCGAGTACCTCCCAAGGGCAGGGTGGCCAGCACTCCAGGCACCTGTTCATGATCCAGCCGGACCAGCCCGACCTTCACCCCACGTGCCGCCCGCTCCAACTCCCGGCGCACCGATATGAGTTCATCCGAGCTACGGCCGCACACCCGGACATGACCGGTCAGCGTCGGCGTATGCCGACCGCCCCGCGCCCGCCCCCGCCCGAGCGTCAGGCTCAGGGTGGACGACAGGGCGGGAAGCGAGGTGAGCAGCGCGGCCAGCTGTGGCAATGACGTTGCCCCCGGGCCCAACTGGGGCCAGCGGCCGACCCAGTAGGAGGTGTGCCACCGGTCGTCGCACCGCCAGGTGCGCGAGGTCTCGACTGTACGCCGCCCGGGCGTGCCCGCCCGGCTCGCCTTGGCCGTGGCCGCCGGGTTGATGTTCGCGGCCATCGAGACCGCCGCCGTCAGCTCCTCCCCGGACAGCAGCGACGCCCTGAACCCGGCCCCCTGCAAACGGCTCGCCAACTGATCGGCCGCCCGCAGCACACAGCGCCGGGCACCCGCCACCCCGCCACCGCGGGTCGCGACGGCCTCCGGGCACAGCTCGGGGTCGAGCTTCAGCGCAACCCAGGTCAGCCGCACGGCCGGCGAGCCCGTCAACGCCTGCAGCGGCGTGTAGTTACGAGCGGCCAGCGCCTGGCCGGGCAGATGCGGGGCGGGCGAGGGCAGGGCACTCTGCACCACCTGTATGGATTCCAGTCGGATGTCCGTGATGTCCATCGCATCCCGCAACAGAGCGAGCGGCAGGGCCCTCTCCACCCGGTGCGGGCGCAATGGCGCGTCCACCGCCTCGACCCGCAGCACCACCGTCACAAACGTGCCGTCCCCGACCACACCCACCGGACGGCCCTCCCGATCGGCGAAGGACTCGACCCGCAGCGCCGGTTCGCACTCCACGACCGGGGTGAACCGCGGATCCACCCCGCCCGGCGCCCCCTCCCGCGCCGCCCGCCGACCTCGCCGCCGCAGCGCGACCCAGGCGGTGAGCCACTCCGCTATCGGCCGCCGCGCCCGCCGCACCAGCGCCAGCAGCACCAGCACCAGCACCACGGCCACCACCGACGCGGGCACCAGCAACATCCGCCCACCGGCGACCCAGGCCGCCAGCACCATGGCCGCCGCCACCTCGATCAACACCAGTTGCTGCAGCCGCACCGGCCCCACTCGCCCCGGCTGCGAGGCGACCCGCGGCGCAACCGCCGCGGACTGCGGTGTCGTCGACACCTGCGCCGCGGACGTACGCGACCGGCCGCCCCGGCGCCCCGGCCGCTGCCGACCCGCCGAACCGCCCCCGGACCGTACGCGCGTTGCGACAGCCATCCCCGCCCCTGCCTCCTCGAAGAAGACCAACCCGAACCGAACCCCATGCCTCTGATCGGGCGTTGCCGCGCCGACAGGCATCCCCCGTCGCGATGCGTTCACCGCCTACCGGCATAGTAGAGGCTCCCTATGACAACGGGATCGAGGGCAAGGGCCTGCTCAACCAGGGCTGACCAATGGGGAGAAACAGCTACAGATGACATCACGGCGGGATGAGCTCAACGCCTATACCTTTGCGAAAAAGCGGACGGTTGCCGCATTTCTCCAGCCGTCCCCCACCGGCACCGAGGAGGGCGCCCCACGCCCCCTGCGAACCGTGCTCCCGGGCGTCGTCGTGGGAGCGCTGCTCCTCGCCGGATTCGGGGCCTGGGGCATGTTCAAGCCCGCCGCCCCCAAGGGCTGGGACGACGTCGCCGCCCATGTCATCGTCGGCTCCAACTCCACCACCCGCTATGTGGTGCTGAAGACCGACGGCAAGAAGCAGCTGCACCCCGTCCTCAACTTCGCCTCCGCCAAGCTGCTCCTCAACTCCGACAAGTCCTCCGTCATCAAGGTCAAGGAGTCCGAGCTCGACAACGGCCACATCCCGCGCGGCCCGACGCTCGGCATCCCCTACGCACCCGACCGCATGCCCGGCTCCGACGAGGCCGGGAAGAAGAAGCAGTGGGCCGTCTGCGAACAGCCCGGCGGCAACGGCCGGACCACCCAGAAGGCCGTCTTCCTCTTCGCCGGCGGTGACCCCAAGCTCAAGAAGCTGACCGGCAGCCAACGCCTGCACGGCGGCCAGGCCCTCTACGTCCAAGGCCCCGACGACGCCCGCTACCTCGTCGATCCCCAGGGCACCAAATACCTGCTCGGCGGCCCCGACTGGCGCACCGCCAACCCCGCCGACCACAACCTCCTCCTGCGTTCCATCTTCAAGGACGGCGCCCGCCCGCAGCGCGTCACCAAGGACTGGCTGGACACCTTCAACGACGGAACGCCGATCACCTTCCCCGAAGTACCGGGCGCCATCGGCACCAACGCCGGAATCGGCACCCTCCCGGCCAACGCCAACAAGATCGGCATGGTCCTGGAGGCCCCCACCGGCACCGGCACCCAGAACTACGTGGTCCTGCAGGGCAAGGTCCAGCGAGTCTCCGAGTTCGTCGCCAAACTCCTCCTCAACAGCAAGAAACTGACCTCCCTCGGCCAGGCCGGCCGCCCGGAGCGGGTCAGCGCCGCCGCCTTCACCCCGAGCGACGAGGAGTTCTCCGGCGCCTACCGCTGGCCGACCCAAATACCGCAACAGACCAACTCCCTCGACACCTCCGCCGGTTCCTCCCCCAACAACACCATCTGCAGCATCTTCGGCGGCCTCACCTCCCAGGGCACCCCCGAACTGGGCACCTGGGCGGGCACCGACTACCCCGCCACCATCCCGGACGGCGCCGCCAGCGCCTATGTCACCCCCGGCTCCGGACTCCTCTACCGCCAGGTGACCGGCCACCAGACCAAGAGCGGCTCGGTCTTCCTGGTCACCGACACCGGGCTGCGCTACGCCGTCCAGTCCAACAGCGACAGCGCCACCGGCAAGTCGAAGATCGGCAACAGCGACGACACCCAGACCCCCGCCCCGCAGGAAGACCCCGACAACCCCGACCAGCAACAGACCGCCGCTCCCGCCCAGCCTCAGGCCAACGAGGCCCAGATCAGGCTGGGTTACCGCAGCGTCGACCCGGTGCCCGTCCCCGCCAACTGGTCCGCCTTCCTGCCGACCGGCCCCCGCCTGGACGCCAACAGCGCCAAGCAGCCCCAGGGCGCGTAGGGGACACCAGTGACGACCATGCGCCCACACCTCCCCCGCAAGACCGCCGCCCTGGCCGCCCTCACCCTCCTCACCACGGCAACCCTCACTTCCGCAGCCCCACCCTCACCCCCCTCCATCCCGTCCATCTCCCTCGCCGGAAACGGCGAATGCACCTACCCCGCCAAGCAGATCAAGGGCACCCCTTGGTCGCTCCAGCGCGTCCTCCTCGACCAGCTGTGGCAGAGCACCATGGGCAGAACCGCCAAGGGCCGGGCCATCCGCGTAGCCGTCATCGACACGGGAGTCGACACCACCAACCCCCAACTCAAAGCCGCGGTCGACACCAAAGCCGGCGCCGACCTCCTCTCCAAACCCAAGGACGCCGACAAGGGTCAGACCGCCGACGTCGTGGGCCATGGCACCAAGGTCGCGGGCATCATCGCCGCCCGGCCCCTGCCCGGTACGGGCTTTGTGGGCCTCGCCCCGGAATCCACCATCATTTCCATCCGCCAGAACGACGAAAAGGGAACCGGCACCTCCAAGACCCTCGCCATTGGCATCAAAAAGGCAATCGCGGACGGTGCCGACGTCATCAACATCTCCCAGGACACCACCCGGCCGCTGAGCGCCGATTCGGACCTGGAACTCGCCGTACGCGACGCACTCGACCACGACATCGTCGTCGTCGCCTCGGCGGGCAATGACGGAATGGACGGCTCCACCAAACGCACCTACCCCGCCGCCTACCCCGGCGTCCTCGCCGTAGGCGCCTCCGACCGCAACAACGAACGCGCCGCCTTCTCCCAGGCGGGCGACTTCATCGGAGTCGCCGCCCCCGGCGTCGGCATGGTCTCCACCGTCCCCAAGGGCGGCCAGTGCGTGGACAACGGCACCAGCTTCTCCGCCCCTTACGTGGCCGGAGTGGCAGCCCTCATCCGCGCCAAACACCCCACCTGGAAGCAGAACCAGGTCGTCGCGCAGATAGAGCAGACCGCCGAACGCCCGACCAACGACCGTGACCCCTACATCGGCTACGGCGTCGTGGACCCCGTCCGAGCCCTCACCGAAGACCCCCGCCCCCTGGACCACGTAACCCTGAACAAGCGCCCGTCCCGCCAGGCCCGCGCCCCCCAACCGGCGGCGCTGACCTTGGGGGAGACCCCCGAGGAGCGGCGCGAGCGCCTTGCGACCTACGCGCTGGGCGGGGCGGCGGTGTTGGTCGCGGTGATCGCGGGTACGGCGGTAGTGGTGCGGGATCAGCGGAGGCGGCGGAGGGCTGAGTGACGGGCCGCCAGTCATTGGATGGATGGTTCGAATCGAAACTTGTTCCGAAATCGTCAAGGACCCTTAACGGGAAAGTAGTTGGTGGCCACATGATGTGTGGCTAAAGTGCAGACTGGTAACCGTGGTGCCGTATGGGGAGGGGCGCAGTGCAGCCGATGGATCGGGGTGACAGGTCACACACGCCGTTCGGCAAGGACCTGGTCCAGAAAGACGAGACGCTGGAGAAGTTCAAGGGCCGTATCGAGGATGTCCTAAAACTCCTGGAGAAGTCGCCTTCGTCGCCCAAGTCCATCGATAGCCTGAAGGTCGATAAGGCCACATACGGGACCAACTTTGCGGCGGCCGAGGCACTGGCTCGCGAGTATGACAGGGTTCATGCGCGCCTGACGGAGATGTCGAAGACCTTCGGCGACCTGATCGAGGGCATGGGGCTGGCGGTCCAAGCTGCCGACAAAGGTTACGACAGCCTCGATGTGGACCAGGCGGCGCGATTGCGGGCGATTCAGGCGCGGTTGAGGCAGCAGTACCACGAGCCGGAGCCCAAACCGGGCGCACCGGGCGCCGGCGGTACGCCGACGAAGCACGGCGGCGGCAAGCAGATGGAAAGCTAGCTCAGGGAGGGAGAGGCACATGACTGATAAGTTTGATGGCTACACCTTTGAGCAACTCACAGCCATGCTTGCCGGCGCCAAGGAAGGCCCGCTGTTTCACGCGTCCGAAACCTTGAAGCTGGTGCACGAGGACATCAAGGGCATCGGTGAAGAAATCAAGGCCCATGTTGCGCATGTGAAGTGGGAGGGGGAGGCCGCCCACGCCTTCCGCACCTGGGGCGGCCAACTGGTACTCCAAACCACCGCCATGGCCGACTACGCCAAAGCGGCCGGCGATGTCATGAACGTCGCGGGGGAGGGCCTGACCAAGGGCAAGAGCCACATGCCGGACGCCGTGAGCAAGTTGTGCTCCACGAACCCGGACACAGTGGAGCTGCGGACCTGCTCCGACAAGGACAAGCACACGGCGGCTGTCCAGGCGATGACGACGGTGGACTCGTACTACACGACCGCGGTCACGGACTTGGGCAAGTTGAAGGAGCCGAACTTTCCGCCGTTGCCGGGTGAGTTCGCACGTGGTGACGAACCTGAACAGGAGATACCGACTGGGTCAACTCCAGCCGGTTCAGGCGGCAGTGGATCTGGTGGCGCCGCTGCGGCAGGTGCGGCCTTCGCTTCGGGAGCTGACAGAATCACGCCCAGTGGCGTCTCCCATGCGGGCGAAAGCGGCTCGAATGGACAGGCCCATATCCCTACGCCAGCTGAACACGCACCGGGCACCAGGATCGACCATACGACCACTCTGCCTTCCCCTGAAACAACGACCACGCCGCCCGCACCCACCCCTGTACCGGATAGCCGAGTACATCCGTCTGGGCATTCGCCTCTGCCGGTCCCCTCGGTGCCGATTCCTGGTGTGCCGAGTGTGCCGCCTGCTCGGACGCTGCCCAACACCGGCATACCCGGTCGGCTACCGGGTGCGCCCATGCCTCCGGCACCCAGCACCGGATTGCCTGGGCGGGTGCCGACCGCCAGGTATCCCTCTGGCCCTGGAGTTGTTCCTGTAACTCCTGGCCGCGTCCCGAGAGTCGGCATGAACGACGGAGTGGTTGGCATGCCTGCACGTCCTTCCAATCCGTCCGAGACCCCACGACTGCCACGAGGGACGGTTGTAGGTGCGGAGCGGTCTTTGGGCGCGTCGCGAGGCCCCGTTGTTGGCGGGCCTATGGGGGTGGGAGGCCACGGCTTCGGCACCGGTGCCACTGGCGTGCCCAACAGTGGGTCCGCGCGGCGGATCGCCACGGAACCAGGTGGGGTTGTTGGCTCTCCCCGGGGAGGCGCGGTGAACGGGCAACGCCCACTGAAGGGAACGGTTGCGGGAGAGGAACGCAATACTCTTGCGCGTGGCCCCGTTGGGATGGGAATGACTCCTGTGGCTGGAAACGAACGGCCTTCAGCGCGTAGTGGTGGGGTTCGGCGATTGGCTTCGGAACCTGGCGGTGACGTCACTCGTCAGCGGACCCGTGGCACAGGGCGGTCTGAATTCACCGCTGGCGGCTCTGGTCTCGTACGTGAGGGCCAAGCGGCAGGTTCGCGGCGCAACCGACCCCACAAGCAAGTAAACAATGAAGAGACCGGGGCGGGCGGTCAGCGTCATGCGGTGCCGCCGGTTGTCGAGTAGAGGAACAACGGACGCTGCCCAGCGTGGAGGAGACCCAACCACATGTCGTTCAAGGATCGCAGTGTGATCCGATGTGCTGCGCTTGTGCTGGTGTCGCTAGGGCTTGTCCTGTTCTCGCAAGTGGGCATTGTGGCGGTGGCTTCAGCCCAAAACACTCGTTCCCAGCAGTGGTACCTGGATTCCATGCACGCCGATGACATCTGGAAGGTGAGCACAGGTAAGGGCGTAACTGTCGCTGTGATCGATCACGGTGTGGATCCGTCGTTGCCAGAGCTAGATGGCCAGGTGCTGGATGGAGCTGATGTGTCTCCCAAGCCCGTTGGGGCACATCGGGATGACGAGGGGCACGGATCGAATATGGCTGCCATCATCGCTGGCACGGCAAACAGTGGTGGGATTCAAGGGCTTGCACCTGATGTAAAGATCCTCCCTGTGAAGGTGCCGCCTCCAGAGGACCCGTTCCACACTGACTCGTCGATGGCAAAGGCTATTCACTATGCGGCGGACAATCACGCTCGGGTCATCAATATGTCCATGGGATCCCCAAGTTCCGCCGCTGACGCAACTCAGACCCAATCGGCCGTGGACTATGCACTGAAGAAAGGAAGCCTGATCTTCGCTGCCACGGGTAACAGTGGAGACAAGGATAATCTTCCTGAGTTCCCATCTGTTATGCAGGGGGTCGTAGGGATTGCGGCAGTCGATCGCGAAGGATCCGTAACCAAGTTCTCAACATACGGCCCCCAAGTAGCGTTGGCTGCCTACGGTGACCGTATTGCTGAACACTGCAGCAAGAATCGGGATAGATTCTGCTTCGGCAGAGGCACTAGCCAGGCAACCGCCATCGCCTCTGCCTCCGCCGCCCTAATCTGGTCCGTACACCCAGACTGGACCAACAACCAGGTCCTCCGTGTAATGATGCAAACCGCCGGCAAACCCACCGAGGGCGACATCCCCAGCAAGTACATCGGCTACGGCGGCGTCCGCCCCCGCAAGGTCCTCGTCGACGGTGAAGGCAATCCCGGCCCCCCCGACGTAAACCCCCTCCTCGCAGCCGAGGGCGCGACGACAAAGCTCTCGGCCAAGCCGTCCTCTCCTCCCTCAACACCCAGCGGCGGATCCACCGAAGCCGCCCAGCACGGCTCTGCCGTCGCCGAACCTAACCCAAGCCACACCAAAGACCGAACCATGACCTGGATCGGAATTGGGGCAGGTGCCGCCGTACTCGCCGCCGCAGTGATCGCCTTCGCGATCGTCAGGCAACGCGGCAAGCGAAAGCCCGCACCGCAGCCGTTCCCCGGCCCGGTACCCCCGCCGCCTCCAGGAGACCCTTGGCGACACTGAGCGTCCGCCATACTCGCTCCCACAAGGGGGGGCACTGACATCACAACGAAAGGTGGAACATGAGCGGCAGGCAGCATGTCGATGATGCACACTTCAAGAAGTTCAACGACGCCATGCAACAGGCCAGTTCTCAGTTCGAGGCCGATTACAAGACGCTGATCGACACCCTCCAGCGTCTTGAGGGCGGTAAGCACTGGAAGGGCGCCGCCATGACTGCCTTCCAGAATGCGCATGCTGTCCTCAGCGAAGAGCACACCAAGGTGAACCAGAAGATCAGGCACATCAACGAGGCAGTGGTTCGCACCCACCGCACTGCGGGCGCCACTGACCAGGAGATCGAAGCCAGCCTGAAGAGTGTTGACGTCGGTGGGGGCGGCTCCAGCGGGATTGACTCCTTCTCGAGGTAGTAAGCCGCTGTGGCCTGACGATCCACAGCCGACCTCAATTCACCGCACAACCACGGAGAGTGGAAAACCATGCCAGGACATGACGGAGAGCTCGTAGTCCACTACGCCTCCCTGGAAGAGACCTCTACCGACATCAGCAAGGTCGCAACCAACCTTTCCCAGCAGCTCGAGCACATGGGCCAGGCCACGGTCGCCGTTGCCGAAGGCTGGGAAGGCGAAGCGTTCCAGGCAATGCAGGACGCTCAGAAGCAGTTCCAGCAGGCGGGCCACAGGATCCAGACGGCCCTGTCGCAGGTCTCGCAGCGAGTCACGGAAGCCAAGACCCAGTTCCATGGCTCGGACAAGAAAGCAGCCAGCTACTTCATGGGTGGCTGAGGCTGCGGCCACAGGCCAGTGGGGTGGGCAACGTCCAACGTTTGCCCACCCCACCTCCATGCTCACGTCAGGTCGAATTCCCCGTCCCGCGCGCCCAGGACAAACGCCCGCCACTCCGACTCGGTATAGCGCAGCACCGTGTTCGGATCCTCCGACGACCGCATCGCCACCGCCCCTCCCGGCAAGTAAGCGATCTCGACGCGTGGCAGATCCGGCGGGCTGTCAGGCGCGCTCAGCCACTCGACGCCAGAGATGTCGAGGGCGTACAGCGCCTCGGTCTCCTCTTTGGTTGCCATGGGTCAAGGACTCCCTTTTCGGAAAACGCCACCACAATGCCCAAGCAGCCGAGCTGCCCGGCCAGTTGACGCTGCTGACAAGACATCATCCATGAGCAGCGTACTCCGCGAGCCCCCTCCGCAAACCGGCCTGACGACAAGATCCGCTGCATCTTCCCGTGCCTGGTCCAGTCAAACCGCCAGCCACAGCGCGGCATCACTGAGCCCCCAGTGGCTGAGGTGCCGCACCGTCCGCGAGATCACCGCAGCTGCCATCCGGTCCGCCCGGCCCCGCTCTTCGTCGGACGGCATCACCGCGGAAGGCAGCCCAGGAGGCCTCAACGCGCCGTACTCCGTAAACCGCCGCGTCCCACACGCCGTGCACCACTTCTCACCGTCACCAGACTCCCACCTCTCAAGGTGCTGACAGTTGACCACGAGACGATCCCGAGCATGCATCACGCCTCCCACGACCTGAAGTGAACCCCGGCAGCCGGCTTGACTGTCCCCTTCCAACTCGGCACGCCGCCAAGCCAGGGCGCGTCACAACCGCGCGTAGTTCCTCGCCGCCTCTCGAGGAAACACGACCCACATCTTGCTTCCGATCAGTGGTCGCCGTGCCTCCTCCAGCCCGAAGACGCCACCGCAGGTGGCCACGACGGCATCCAGCGTCGACAGCGCCTCCCGCCGCCGCACACGACATGCGGCCACGGTCTCCGCCGCATGCGCCGGATGCTCGTCGAATACGGTCAGCCGCAGCATCCCGTACCGCCATCGCAGCGACAGGTGAGCATCCCGCCCAGGCGTGAACAGACAGGCATTCCCGAGGAGTTCGGATGCGGCGAGCACGCCGAGCTCGGCCATCTCGTCCAGCCCGTGCTCGGTGAGCAAATGCCGCACGAGTGTCCGGGCGGTCGCGAGGCAGTACGCTCCGCCCGGCAGGCCGAGCGAGTAGTTGAGGCTGGCGGGACTGGGCTGTTCGGGCGTTACGGACGCCCGCGTCTCTTCGGGCAGGCAAGGTGGGCTGATGCTCATGCGCGGTCACTCCAAGAGCTTTCGCAGGTGGGGGAGTTCTCGCACGCGGCCGGGTGCCGGCGGCCTGCCTCCCTGGGCACGGGCACACCTCACCCCAGGACAGGTGGGCATGCTCGCGCGGTACGCTTCCGGCGCCGCTGCGTGTGATTGAAGCAGCACCGACGGTAGCGCATCGCAGGCGCATGGTGCTACGCGTTCATGGAACCCTGCTACCAGGTGGAACCGTCGCCTCCTCAAGGGCAGACTGTTCGGCGTATCCAGAGAGAGGTGACATGCCACCGAGGAGCATCCCCACAGTTCGCCAGCGTCGACTTGGCGGCGAGCTGCGCAAGCTACGAGAGGTCGCCGGTGTAACAACACAGGAGGCTGCGGCCCTTCTCGGCGTGGATCGGACCCGCATCCCCAACATCGAGTCAGGCCGCTTCGGTATCAGTGCCGACCGGGTACGAGCACTTGCCCTCAACTACAACTGCCAGGACGGTGCGCTCGTTAACGCATTGGCAGATATGGCAGTAGACCGTGGCCAACGCTGGTGGGACTCTTACCGGGACGTGCTCCCAACAGCCTTCCAGGACGTCGCCGAGCTCGAACACCACGCTACGGCGATGCGCATGTTCGTCATGGTCCACATTCCCGGCCTGCTGCAAACCGCAGAGCACGCTCGTGCAGTCTTCGAGAAGTCGTTGGTAGCCCTGCCCGCAAGGGAAGTTGAGCTACGTGCCGCCCACCGCATGCGGCGCCAAGAAATCCTCTACCTACGAGAGAACCCACCGCAGTTCACCGCGATTATCCATGAAGCTGCACTGCGCATGCAGTTCGGAGGCCCCAAGGCCACCCGTACCCAACTGACCCACCTCCTCGACATGAGCGAACGGAACAACATCACATTGCGCGCACTCCCCTTCGACTCCGGCGGCTTTGCCGGGCCGGGGCAACCAATCTGCTACGCCCATGGGGCAGTTGCCCAACTCGACACAGTTCAGCTGGACAACTACCACGGTTCAGTCTTTGTCGATTCCGAAAGAGACTTGGCCGACTACCGGAGCCTGCTCGATGAGACGGAGGCTTGCTCCCTCTCTCCGAGCGATTCTCGTAACCTCATCCAGTCCATTGCCCAGGAAACCTGAAGGAACAAGATGTCTGAGATCCAGTGGCAGGATCCCCTCTGTGGTGGAAACGGAGGTAACACCTGCATTCAGATAGGGCACATGTCCAACGGCACCCCCATACTTCGCGAGACCGCCCGCCCAAGCGAGCTGATCACCACCACTCGCCAAGGCCTGCGCAACCTGGTCGAAGCCGCCAAGCGCGGAGAACTTGATCACCTACTTTGAGCAATGAGATCAGACAGATGCCATCTGGGGGTAGTTGTAAGGAGCTACTGATGTGCATGGTGTGATTCAGTCAGGCCATACTGCTCGATTCCATGTCTCTTCGAACTCTGTGTGTGAAATTTTACTTGCAGAGAACTCTGGCTGTGCCGCCACGTCATCGATAGAGCCAACAGGAATCTCACTGAGTCCAATCGTGCGCCCTTCATGAAATTCGTCTGCTCTCAGCAGTTGCCCGTTGTGAAACTCTGCAACCTTGCGAGTTTCGTATCCGTCATGCCCAATTTCACTAAGAAGCATGATGGGTTCGTCGGTGAAAACGTGATGCCAGATGACTTTCCAATATTTCATTCCGGTGGTCAACCCGCCTAAGGTCTCACATTGGCCAGACGCGGCATCAGGAGGACGTTCGTCGACGTGTTTCTTGGGATCCCTGATCCTGGAGTGATCTGTTACTGTCTGTCCTGGATCCCGAAGAAGTCAAATATTGCCTTGCGTTGATTTTCTACAGTGGTTACGTCTTCTAGACGTGCAGGGGCGAAAATATCAACAGGATCCTCATCGATGGTGTGCGTTGCGGCGTCAAAAATATATGCAAATCGCCCGCCAGTCATTTGACTCTGCATACCTGAAGTTGTGACGTTCCATCGCGCGCCTTGACAGCACAGAAGCAGGCCATCGCGCTCCAGATCCCTACGCGCGTCCAACAAACATGAGAATAAGGTTTCGCCAGCGTAAGTGATTTCTGAGTGACCCTCCCGCGTTACCCGTAGCTCATACGGAGATCGAGAGGAGGGCTGGACGGTGATTTCCTGATACTCCCCGTCTTGGCTTATCATGGATAGGGTAATGGATTTCATGCGGAACGCGACCAACGGTCAGTCAAGGCCCAGAGATGCATCTCCGGTGATTGCTGGTGCGCCCTTCAGGGCCTGCTGACTCTGCCGTCTTCCAGTCCTGCCTGTCCACCGTCGGCCAAGTGGGGCCGCGACAAACTCAACGCGCTCGTGGGGTTCTTCAGCGTTGGCGCGTTGCTCCTCCCCGCCTCGGCACTGCCAGCGGCCTGACTTCACGAACTCGCCACCCTGCTGCCATCGCAAGAGGTCGTCGAGCACCTGGTTCAGGTCTGCGAGTGAGGCCAAATCGCGATGCTCATTACTGACCAGACCGGTGGCGACTTCCGCATGCTCCAGCTCAACCTCCCCGGTGGCCCACACGGTCAGCTGGCTGATCCGTTCCTCCCGGTCAAGGGAGAGTGACAGGCTCGCCTTGCCCCACTGAGCGCGCGAGTCGTCCAGGTGCCACTCAACCCCTTCGTTCGCCAGCATCGGCGCACGGTCCGTGACCCAGGCCCGCAGACCGGTGAACAGCATCTCTTCGCTTGTCATCACTTCTCCGTCAGCCACTGGATGTTCAATGCGGGCGGGAACTGCGGCACCGGCAGGCTGCGTCGCAGCGCGAGCGGTGCCTGCAGCGAGTTGGGGCCTGGTATCCGCACCCAACCGGGCTCATCCGCCGGATACAGGGAACTACCCAGGACGTCGAAGTCCACGTGTCCCGTGCCTGATGCAGTCTGACGACTGGCATGCCGCCGGGTCTGCAGGTTTCGCCACGCAGGCCGTTCTGCCGGCACCTTTCTGGGCAACGCCCGTCTGCACCATCGCGTCATACTCGGCAGGCGGCATCCAGCGGGACTCGAACCGCTGGGTGATTGTCGGGGCTAACCTTGCACGTGCTCCGAGCCGCTACGGAAGTTCGTTCTTGCCGACTCCAACCACTTGTCTACCACCGTGCCATACCCCTTACGTCAATCCGGCTCAGCAGTATTAGAATGCACGCCGGAATGTCTGTGGGAGTTCGCCAGAGTCCCAAAGGTCATCAAGAGCCCGGAAGAGTTTTTTGAGATTCTTTTGCATTTCAGAACGCTTCTGTGTGGGCAATGAGCTCAGTGGATCAGAGAGATCCAGGTGCCCCAAGTCCGGGCCAGTCCATCCCTTGAAACGTCGACATGCGGAACACCACGAATAGGTGATGAGTACAGTTCGCATGGGTCCCGAGTACCGGTAAATGTAGGTACGGACGGCTTGCTCGCCGCAAGCAGGGCACTGCTGCTCCGCAGGTTTGTCGATGAATCGCGGAGCGGAAAGCAGTGCTTTGATCTGCTCGTGACTGAATTCTTTCAAAGCTTGCTCGCTTAAAGATTGTCCCGCAAATGTGGTCGGAGCCTTCGGCTGCAGCGCGATACGAGGTGCCATGTAGCTGTGTTGCGGCCATGGCCTCGGTTCCAAGGGGATGAGCGTTCTGCGGGTGTGTCAGTGCCACAGGTGAAACAGACTCGTATCCTCGGGGTTCTGGTTTCTATGTGCACACCTTGATCATGTGACGTATCGGCACCTCTTCGCTCTGTGGAAGTTGGTTTCGTGCCACGTCATCGACATAAGGCATTGTAGCGCCGAAGTTTCACTCGTGCCGAGTGAAGCTCAGTCCTCAATGACTGGGCGGACGGGTGAGAGAAATGGGTCCAGGCGTACATGGATTTTTCCTCTAGCCATGACGCGGACGCGAAAGGCTCCCTGCCCTGGAGGGTCATCCATGTCAGAGGAACGTTCGTAGAGCAGCCCCCAGGAGCCGGGGAAGCGAATGGCAATGTGATGCAGGAGTGCGTCCAACTCCGCAGCCTCGTCACGTCGGCGGTTCACCAAGCCGTTGGCCAGCACGAAGTACTCCCCGTTGTGAAGGTTCAATACAACTTCGCCAGTCGTCCACTCGACCCGCGCGATCCGTTTTCGCAGGTCGACGATACCGGCATCGAGGCTTCCCGTGTCTGATTCTTCTGGTGACTCGGCGATGCCGAACCAGCCATGAAATTCGTACATCTTGCTCATTTCAGAGGGGATATGTCGATGATGGGCTCGATCTTGTAGCGGCGGCCATACTCCTGCAGTTTATCGATGACGCCGGGGCCAGGTTCGCCCTCGAAGTGGAAATATGGCGTTCGTCCGGATTGTATAGCGTACTCGAATGTTGCCTTGGCTTGGTTCCGTAGGGCACTTCCCATTTGCATCCCCCCGGGTTTCGACTGCGCGACGTACTCATCGCTGACTGCATCAATTTCCCGGCCCTTCGGGTCGTTCTCGAACTTGACCCGGGACTCGCCGCCGAGCCGCTCAGCAAGAGCGTCGGCGGCTGGGTCTGGCTTGTGTACCTTGACCAGTTCTCCAAGTCCACCGTTGCCCTCGTATGGCGCGAGGCCGAGAGGGTCGGTCCAGGTGTGGGGGTTGTGGACGTATGTCGTTGGGTTCGGGGCGGGATCTAGACCGAGTGGATCAAGCGATGTGTAGCGCGCTGTCTCTGGGTCGTAGTGGCGGTGGAGGTTGTAGTGGAGTCCGGTTTCGGGGTCGAAGTATTGGCCGGGGAAGCGGAGTGGGGTGTAGGTGGTGCTGTTGGCGGGCCAGGTGGTGGTGCCCCAGAGGGTGGTGCGGGTGCGCCAGGCTGTGGTGCCGTTCTCGTCGACCAACTCTGTTGGTGTGCCGACGAGGTCGGTGATGATGGCGAAGAAGCGTTGGTCGATCTCGTGTTGGGAGGTGTCCGCTGCTGATATTCGTTCGGTCTGGGCGATGGGTTGGAGGCCGTTGTGGTCCCAGGTGAGGGTGACGGGGTGGGGGAGGCCGGTGTCGGTGGTGGTCTGCTCGGTGAGGGTGGGGCCGTCCCAGGTGAAGTCGGTCTGTTCGGCGATGTCGCCGGTGGGGGTGAGGCGTTGTTTGGCGATGCGGCGGCCGAGGGGGTCATAGCGGTAGTGCCAGTGGGTGCCGTCGGGGGTGGTGACGTCGGTGAGGCGGTCTTCGGCGTCCCAGGTGTAGCGCCAGGTGTCGGGTTTGCGGGAGAGGCGGGTCTTCTGGCGGAGGACGATGCGGCCCTGGGCATCGTGCTCGTAACGGATGGTGCCCGCCCGGGATATTCGGGTTCCTGTGTAGGTGCGGGCGCCCTGTGCTTCGGTGCCGGGGTGGTCGGTGGGCCAGGCGGCCTCGACTTGGTTGCCTGCTGAGTCGTAGGTGTAGCGCTCGGTCCAGCCTGGGGCGTCAACGGCGGTGACTCGGCCTGTCTGGTCGAGGTCGAAGGTGCGGGTGCCGGTTGTCGGGTCGTCGATGCCGGTGAGGTGGCCGTCGCGGCGGTAGGTGTAAGCGCGGTGGATGAGTGGGGTGTTGGTATTGGTGGTGAGGGATTGGGCGGTGAGGCGGCCGGCTCCGTCCCAGTCCTGAACGAGGGTGATGTTGTCGCCGAAATGTCGGGCGATCTCACGGCCTGCGGCGTCGTGTTCGAGGTTGAGGGTGTGGCCGGAGGTGGTGAGGGAGGTGCGGCGGCCCGCTGTGTCGTAGGTCGATGTGGTGGTGGCTCCGCTGGGGGTGGTGCGGCGGGTGCGGTGGCCGAGTCTGTCGTAGGTGTGGGTGAGGGTGCGGCCGTTGAGGGTCTCGGACCTGACACGGCCGAGGCGGTCGCGGTGGTAGACGAGGGTGGCGTCCGGGCCGGTGGCTTCGAGGAGGCGGCCCGCCGGGTCGTAGGTGTAGGCGGTGACCTGGCCGTTGGTGTTCTTGGTCGCTACACGGCCGAGTAGGTCGTGGTCGTAGGCGATCGTCTCGCCGAGTGCGTTCGTGCGGGCGGTCAGTTGTCCCGCCGCGTCGTGGGCGTAGGTGAGGGTGCGGCCGTCGAAGTCGGTCTCCGAGGTGAGGCGTCCGGCCGGGTCGTAGTCGTAGGACCAGGTCAGGCCTTGGGGGTTGGTGACCTGCCGGAGCCGGAGCTGGGTGTCGTGGGTGAACTCGTGGCGGACGCCGTCCGGACCGGTCCGGACGGTGAGGAGGTCGAAGTGCGTGTACTCGTACCTCGTGATGCCGCCGAGGGCGTTGGTGTGGGTGGTGCAGTTGCCTTCACCGTCGTAGGTCCAGGTCTCCTGGGCGCCGTCGGGGGCGATGCGGCGGGAGAGCTTGCCCTCGATCGTCCAGGAGAGATGGGCGGTGGCGCCGAGAGGATTGATGATGGTGATGATGCGGCCGAAGGGATCCCGGCGGTAGCTGGTCACGCCGCCGAGGGGGTCGGTGATCTCGACGGGCAGGCCTGCCGGGTTGCAGGTGATGCGGGTGGTGTTGCCGAGAGCGTCGGTGAGGGTGGCCGGGTGGCCGTATGCGTCGTAGGTGTAGCGGGTCTGTGTGCCGGTGGGGTCGGTGACGGAGCTGCGGTTGCCTGTCTCGTCGTAGGTCTGGTGCCAGGTGGTGCCGTCCGGGCCGGTGGTCGTCTCGGGCAGGCCGAGTGCGTTGTAGGCGGCGGTGAGTTGACGACCGTCCGGGCGGATGACCGCGGTCAGGTGACCACGCTCGTCGTAACGGAATTCCGTGGTGCGGCCGAGGGGGTCGGTGCGGGAGAGGAGGTGGTCGTAGCGGTCCCACCGGGACAGAGTGGTGGCGCCTGTGGGGTCGGTCTCGGCGACGAGCCGGCCGCGGCGGTCGAAGGTGTAGCTGTGGGTGTGGCCGAGCGAATCGGTGAGCTGGGTGACGGCCAGGCCGGTGCCGGGGTCCCGTGGTTCGTACTCGAGGGTGCAGCGCATGTGACCCTCGGAGCCGGACTCGAAGACACAGCGGTCCTCGTCGTCATAGGCGTAGCGATAGGCAAGGTCGTTGCGGTCGATCCAGGAGGTGACGCGGGCGCGCTCGTCGTAGGTGAAACGCAGGGGCCGGCCGGAGGAGTTGAAGACCTCGGTGAGGTGTCCGCCGGTGTAGCCGTAGCGGACCAGCTCCGTGGCCCGGCTGCCGGGGCCGGCGCCGGTGAGGTGAAGCGCGGTGATCCGGCCCGCGCCCGTGGTGATGCGGATGCGGTAGCCGGCGCTGTGGGCGATGGCCAGTGGGGTGCCGTCGGCGTCGTACTCGAAGGCGATGCGGTGCCCGTTGCGGTCGGTGATCTGCTCCAGCAGCGCCGTTGTGGCGTCGTACGGGGCGAAGTGCCAGGTTAACCCGGTGCCATGGGGATCGGTGATGGCGTAGGCGCCATCAGCGCAGAGCTCGAGAGGGCGCCGGGGACCTTTGGCGGGGAGAGTGGGGACACCGGGGACCGGGTGCGGGTACTCCAGCAGCCTGCCGTACTCGTCCACGAAGATCACACCTGCCGGGTCGATCTCCAGCCGCTGGTCGGCGGTGCTGGACCACGAGGCGCCGAACCACCGCCCGCACTGGTAACCGGACTTCACCCGCCGCTGGAACACCAGAGGGAGCGACCCGGGCAGTGTCACATCGGTCTGCGGCAGGAACATACGCCCCGTGGCCAGATCCACCGGGTCCGTGTCGCCCTTCACCTCCGAGCCGGGTGGCTGGGCCGGTTCGTCCGGGTGCCTGGTGAGCTCACCCCGTGCCGCGCCCGCTTCGCGTTCCGCGCCGCCTGCGAGGCGCTTGGTGCTCTGGAGGGCCGTGTCCTCCATGCCCTTCTTGGCCGCGTTCATGGCCAGGCGCCGGCCGAGTGTGGTGGTGAGGTTGGTGCCGCCGGATGCCAGGGCGAGCAGGCCGTCGCCGACGAGCCGTCCGCCGGCTTCTGCGCCGTCCTTGTTCCAGCCGGTGCCCAGGAGGGCGGAGGGGATCTGGCCGGGATGGTTGGAGAGGGTGATCAGGCCGGCGCCGAGGTTGTTGAGATGGTCGAGGTAGGCGGCGGGGTGGGTGATGTTGTATGGGTCGATCGGGTTGACGGTGCGGACGAACTTGACCGTGTCCAGACCGCTCTTGACCACTCCGCCGAGGAAGTGCTCGCCCTCGATGTTGGTAGCGGTGCCCAGGTCCTTGAGGTCCCCTACCATGCGGTTGGTGAAGGCGGGCTTCTTGGGCGCCTTTTGGAGGGCTGTGGCGAGGGCCTTGCGGGCCGCGTCCGCCGCAGAGTTGCGCTGTTTGCGGGCGGCAGTCAGTTTTTCCCTGGCCTCCTGGATTTTTGCCGCGCCGGGGTCACTGCACTGGGCGGGCGGGGACGCCGGCTTCGGGCCGGGGTCCTCGTGCTTGTCGAGTTTGGCGTTGTAGGCCTTCGCTGCCGCGTTGTACGTATCGACCTGCGCTTTGTAGTCGTCGTACGCCTTCTTCTGCGCTGCCTTCCCCGCCTTGTACAGGGCGATCGCTTCCTTCGCCTGGCCCTGCGCCCAGGTGACGGTCTCGGTGTAGGAGTCCAGGGCCTTGGAAGCCTCCGTGCAGGCGTCGGAGGCGTGGCGCCACTGGGCGGGGTGCATGGCGAACTTTTCGCGGAAGGCGTTGGCGCCTTCGCCTTTCCAGTGGTCGGAGTCGAGCCTGGACATGCCGTCGGCGACGTTGTCGAAGGCGGTGCCGAAGTCTTTGAGGTGGGATACGGAGCGGCGGATGGTGGAGGGGTGGCCGTGGATGAGTTCGTTGGCCGAGTCGGTCTGGCCGAGTTGTTTCTCGTTGACGTGGGCACCGAGGTCGTCGGCGAATTCGTCGCTGATGTCCTCGACGTAGTCGGCGGCCTGGTGCAGGCCGATTTTGTTCAGGCCCTTGCCGACCAGATGGCCACCGACTTCGATGCCCTCGCCGACCTTCTTCTTGCCCTCGTCCCAGGCCTCCTCACCCAGGTCCCCGACCTTGTCCGCACCGGACTTGATGACATGACCGACCTTCCCCAACCAGCCCATCAGCGCTCACCCTGGCCTTGAGCGTCGCCCTGCTGCTGTGCGGGAGGCGGCTTGAGCATGTACTCGAACTTGTTGGTGTTGGGATCCAGCCCGTTCGCCTTGATGGTGTCGATGAGCAGGTTCTTGTCGGTCTCCTTCATGTGGTCGAAGGCCCTGGAGAAAGACTTGCCGCTGTAGTCGATGTGCTCGAAGTTGCCGTGGTCCGCGATCTCGGACATGGACATCTTCTCGACCTGCTCATCGGTCAGCGTCGGATCGGCGCCGAACGCGGCGACTCCGTCCTTGAGCACGCCTTTGATGTACTGATCCTGCTCGTGGTACATGCCTGCCGAAAGACCTACGCGCTTCGCGAACTCATTGCCGTCCTGGATCAGGGAGCGCACGCCCCACTCCCAGCGGTCGCAGAAGTTCTTCAAGTCCGAGGTCAGGCCGTCATGGCCGGTCTCCAGGCCGGTGAGGGCGATGTCTTCAAAACCCCGGCCGGTGTCGGCTTCCCCGATCATTCCCAGCTTCTTGAGCTCGCCGATCGCGTCGTTCAGCCCCTTGGTTATCTCCGCCAGGGCTTGCGCATCCGCTTCGAGCTTGCCGTCGTCCCCGCTCAATGCGAACCCCCCTCGTATGGGCGGTCATTGACTTGTTCCGTGTCCGCATCAACGGCTGCCGACTCCGGCACGATGCCCACCACCGGTGGCAGAAAGAACGGGGTGTCGCTTCCCACATCGAGTGCCACGCCCGTCGGCTCGCCGACGGCGGGCACCACCACATCCAGCAGCCGCGCGCCCAGCACGGATACGAACTCCCAGTCCGGGCCGTCCTCACCGCCATCGCGCGTCAGCGCGAACCGGGCCAATGAGGCCTCGTCGGTGAACGCGTAGATCCACCACACGCCGCCGTACCGGGCCGTCCACAGGCCGCCTTGCCCATCGAGTGGCACCAGTACGGGGGTTCGTCGGAACTCCCCTATCAGTGCGGCGGGTCGCCCCTGCTCCGCGTACAACTCGGCCAACTCATCTTGCAGTGCCATCACTTACGCCTCCCCGACCCCGCAGGGTACAGAGGGGAGACATGCGCTCACTACTCGCGGTCAGCTATTGGCCATGGTGGCTGCTGATATTCAGTCGCTGAGGGCGAGGCGGATGCCGAGTCCGGCGGTGACAGTGTTGCTGATCCGGTCGGGGGTCCGGCCCGCCGAGGGGCGCCGGAAGGTGCCCTGGTACCGGCCACGGCGGGGGCGGATGCTCGGTAATACGCGGTCCGGTCCGGCGAGTTGTGCCTCGCCGGACCGGGGGCGTTAGGGCGGTGATGCTACCCGTCTGCTTCGTCGCCGATGATCGGCCCGAGGAAGTGGAGAGACCAGGCCGCGTTGGGGGAGTTGTCCTCAGGGGCGAGTGTGATCTGGGCGCCGATGTGATTGGCGCGCAGGGCGAGTCCCTTGTCGGAGACGATGTGCACACCGAACGGGGTGGGCCTGATCACCCAGTTGACCGGCGCGACGTCATTGGTCCAGGCCGCCTCATTGGCATAGACCAGGCTGCCCTTGGGGTTGTAGAGGGGAGTGATGTGGTACTGCCCCGGCAGGCTCTGGTCCACGCGCTTGATCCGCCACTCCTGGGGGATCGGAGGGATGAGCTCGGGTGCGGCGATGACGGGAGCACCGAACTCGACAGCGTGTTGGGTGGAGGTCAGGACGATCCGGAATCCGATGTGGGCTCCGATGGTGTAACGCCCGTCCTGGAGCTGAGGTGCAGGCATGACCTTTTCTCCGAATTCTCACGGCCTGTCCAGTGGCGACTGCCACAGGCTTGGGTGCCGGACCACTCTCCTTGCCCCCCTTCGGCGAAGGAAGAGCTGAATGTCGCCAAAGGTGGCAGTGTCTGTAAATGCCTTCTTGATTTGCATGCCTGGGGGGATGTGCGTATCCGGTGCTGTGGGGTGATCGCAAGGTGCGTCACGCCTGCCTGGATGCCCTTGCCGCAGTGGTGACGCCCGGCCCGGTGAAACGTGGAGACGTCGGCGAAACATGGTCCTTGCTGAGCTGGGACGGAGCGAGAAGGCCGTAAGAGGTCTTCTCCTTCGAGAGAGGCAACGATCATGAAGCGCATCCGTATATCACGCCGCAAGTCCCTCTTTGTCGCCGGAACCGCTGCGGTGGCCCTCGGCGCAATGGCTGCGAGCGGGACGGCCTTTGCCGCCGAGGCGAACTCCGGCGCCACCGGCAAGACGTCCGCGCGGTATGCGCAGACGGAGCGGAAGGGGCAGGTTTCCTGCGCGGACATCAAGCTGCCCAAGGGGAGCGTCCCGGCGCAGAAGGCCGAAGGCCGCTTGATCGCCACCACCGACAGCAAGGGGCTGGTCTGCCACGCCAACGTCATGCCGTCCAAGGGTGGTGTCCCTGCCGAGAAGCGGTGACGGGCTGAAGTGTGCCGCGCCTTTGTCGCTTCGGGAGGGGTGGTGAAGGCGCGGCACCGGCGATGTGGTTGGCGCTGCCGGCAATCTTCGAAGCCAGGTATGTCGCCATCAAGTATCTTGACATCGAGATGAACTCCGGGCAGGGTACCCCTGAATCTCTTGATGTCGAGATATATCCCGGGGGCGGACGATGCGGCGCGGTGCAGGAGGCGAGGAGACCTCGAGGGGCGGGCGGGGGCTGATAGCGCAGCTCCGCAATCCACCGGGCGGCCGAAACGCGCGGATCATGCTGCTCGCCCTTGGCCTGGACCGAACCGGTTCGGGGCTGTGGGCCTCGTCCTCGGTCCTCTATTTCACCTTTGTGAAGCACCTGAGCGCCCAACAGGTCGGTGTACTACTGGGTGTTGCCGGGGTGGCGGGCATCGTCGGCTCACCGCTGGCCGGATGGCTGGCCGGTCGCCTCCCGGTGCGCTCGCTGCTGATCGGCTGCCACCTGCTCCGCCTGGTGACGCTCAGCCTGCTGCTGGAGTGCAGCGGCTTTGCGGCGCTGCTCCCCGTCGTTGCCGTGACCTATCTGGGCGACCGGGCGGCCAAGACGCTGGAGATGCTGTTCGCCACCAGGGCGGCGGGTGAGCGGCGTGCGGCTTATCAGGCGCTGTCGCGCAGTGCGGCCAATGCGGGCTATGCGGTTGGTGCGGGGATCGCGGCCATCGGCCTGGCCGTGGGGTCCGGCGCCGCCTATCGGGCCCTGATCGTGGGCGATGCGCTGTCGTTCGTCGTGGCGGCGGCGCTGGTGTGGCGTACTCGGGAGCCGCGGGACGGCCGCGTGGAGGTCGCGGGGGCCGTCGGCGCGGCGGCCGGTGAGCGGTCGCCCGTCCGTCGGGCGAGCCCGTGGCGGGACCGGGGCTATCTCCTGTTTGTGCTGCTGGACATCCCGATGAACCTTGACGATTCGATCCTCAATGTCGGTCTGCCGCTGTGGCTGGTGAACCACACCTCCGCGCCGCACGCCCTGGTACCGGCGTTCCTGGTCATCAACACCGTGCTGGTCGTGGTGCTGCAGCTGAGTGTGTCGCGAAGGGTTGGGGGGCCGCGTCTGGTGGCAAGGGCACTGCTGTTGTACGGGGGCCTGATGCTGCTGTGCTGCGCGGCTGTGGCGGTTGCGACTCGAGGCGGGGTCTGGGTGGCGACGGCCGTCATGCTCGCCGCGGCGTTGCTGGTGACGCTGGCGGAGCTGATGCGTTCGGTGAGTTCCTGGGAGCTGGCGGTCTTGCTGGCGCCTCGGGATGCCCGTGCCGCGTATCTGGGGGTGGCCGGGATGTCCCAGTCGATCCAGAAGTCGGCCGGGCCGCCGCTGCTGACCGGTGTGGTGATGGCTGCCGGGCCGGCGGGGTGGGTTGTGCTGGGGGCGGTGGTTGCCGGGCTTTCGGTGGTGCAACGGGGGGCTTGTGTGCGGCGGTTGCGGAGGCCGTCGCCAGGGCCGGTGGTTGCGGGCCGACCGGGCCCGGAGGGTCGGGCTCGGCCATCGGTGTCAGCCTGCCGTGGAGACGCGCCGCTTGAAGTCCTCGAGTGACATGGTCCGGTCCGCCGGGGGCAGGGCGATGCTCACCGCGGCGCCGAATGAGTCGTACACGGTGGTGCTGGTCCGGCCGTCGCGGGTGGAGTCCAGTCGGAGGATGTAGGGGGTGCCTTGTGCGGCGACCTGATACACGTCTTGCGTGGGCCCTGAATTGGCCACGACTGCCGTGGTCTTGGTGCCGCGGATGGTGGTGTTTTTATCCGGGGCGAGTGTGCCGATGTCCGGGATTTTATAGTTGCTGTCGCAGCCCTGGCCGGAGTTCATGGTGATGTAGGTCTTGGTGAGGTCCGACGGGATGGTGATGCTTGCCTTTCCGGACTGCCGGAGCGAGTCGGCCAGCATAGCCGTGCTCAGGTAGTTGGTGCCGTCCTTGCAGAAGGTCTCCTGGCTCTCCGCGCTCCGTG
Organism: Streptomyces xingningensis; assembly: GCF_054957865.1. Lineage (NCBI taxonomy): Bacteria > Bacillati > Actinomycetota > Actinomycetes > Kitasatosporales > Streptomycetaceae > Streptomyces > Streptomyces xingningensis. The sequence continues at coordinate 16,132 of NZ_JBDJPF010000051.1, read as the reverse complement.
AAGTGATTTTTGTGTGCATCCCTTGCGCGGGGTCCCACCAGGTTTCAACGGTGCGGTCGTTGAAGGAGGTTGTGGTTCCGGTGGAGTGGAAGGTGGTCTTCTGCATGGCCGCGTTGGCTCTGCCGATGATGTCTTGTGCGCTCGAGGCTGTTGCGGAAGCCGAGGAGCCGGGTGCGGTGGTGGTGCCCTTTTCGCTGCAGCCGGCAACCCCGGCGATGAATATCGTGGTGATGACTACCGAGCGGATGACGGTGGGTTTGGGCACGGCTTACTCCTCGTCTTTGTTGTGACGGGCTCGTTCGACGTGGCGTGATTTATTGCTCCGGCTCCCAGCCCACCTGCATCAGCGGAGTTCCTCGCTTCCGTGACACAAAGAAGCCGCGGCCCGGGGGCATGGGACGGGGACGGACGCCACCCATCAGGTCGCCTTCGCCCGGGTCGCCGGAGAGGATGATGCCCTGGGCGCCGAGTTCCTTGATGCGCTGCATAAAGTTCTCGAACATCGAGCGCGAAGCGCCCGCCGCATTACGGGTGATGATGAAGCGCACACCCACATCGCGGGCGAACGGGAGATTCTCGGTGATGACGGCCATGGGATTGCCGCCGCTGGTCGCGACGAGTTCGTAGTCGTCGACGATGACAAAGAACTGCGGGCCGGTCCACCAGCTTCGGTCGCGCAATTGCTGGGGGGTGATGCCGGGTTGCGGGGCGCGGCGTTCCATCAGACTGTTGATGGCGTTCATATGGAGCGCCATGGCGGACGCGGTGGGGGCGTACTCCAGCAGGTGGGTGGAGGGGACGACGTCCAGCAGGGTGCGGCGGTAGTCGCCGACGACGATCTGGGCCTCCTCCGGGCCGTAGCGCTCGGTGAGCTGTTTGACGAGCAGCCGCAGGAACGCGGTCTTGCCGGATTCGCTCTCACCGAAGACCAGGAAGAAGGGGTCGGTCTCGAAGTCGACGAAGACCGGCTCGAGATTGGTCTCGTCGATGCCGATGGCCACCCCGTGCTGCGGGTATTCGAAGCCCTTCGGGAGTTCGTCGGCGCGTAGTTTGCGCGGCAGGAGGCGGACGCGCGGGGCGTGCGGGCCGGTCCAGGCTTCGTTGACCATGCGGGTCATTTCGGTGCCGGCGTCCGTCATGGTCTCGGGGTCGCTGCCGGAGTCGATGCGCGGCTGGCCGCCCATGAAGTGGAGCTTTTCCGGGAGTTGGCCCCGGCCCGGAACGCCGGCCGGGACATTGGCGGCAACCTTGCGGTCGAACTCGGAGTCCATGGTGTCGCCGAGCCTGAGCTCCAGGCGGTTGAGGAGCTGATCCTTGAGCGAGGCACGGACCTCCATATTGCGGGAGGCGGTCACCACCACATGGACGCCATAGCCCAGACCGCGGCCGGCGATATCGGTGACGATGCCCTCCAACAGGTCGTATTCCTGCCGGAAGGTTCCCCAGCCGTCGACGACCAGGAAGACATCACCCCAGTCCTGGTCGGCGTAACGGCCCGCGGCCCGGCCGCGCCGATAGGTGGCGATGGAATCGATGCCGTTCGCCCGGAAGTACTCCTCGCGGCGGGCCAGAATGCCCGCCACCTCGGCGACCGTACGGCGCACCCGCTCGGGGTCGAGGCGGGAGGCGATGCCGCCCACATGCGGCAGGTCGGCGATGGCGCTCATGCCGCCACCACCGAAGTCCAGCCCGTAGAACTGCACTTCGGACGGGGTGTGGGTGAGGGCGAAGGCGGAGATGAGGGTCCGCATCAGGGTGGACTTGCCGGACTGCGGGCCGCCGACCACGAGCATATGGCCGGCCGCGCCGGAGAAGTCGCGGTAGAGGACGTCCCGCCGCTGCTCGAAGGGCTTGTCGATCAGGCCGAGCGGCACCACGAGTTGGCCCAGGCGTGGGTAGTCGGGGGCGGTGAGGCCCCGTCCCGCCACCGTGGACAGCGGGGGCAGGAGTTCGTCCAGCGACGGCGCGCGGTCCAGCGGGGGCAGCCAGACCTGGTGGGCCGCCGGGCCCTGGCCCTCGATCCGGCGGACGACGACATCCAGGACCGTGTCGGCCAGCGCGTCGTCCCCGCCACCGCCGGACGGGGACAGCAGCGCGGCGGGATCCGGGGCGGTGTAGGTGACCGGGACCGGCTCCGCGGTGAACAGCACCGGGCGCAGCTCGATCGGCAGTGGCCCGCTGTCCGGGCCGGGCGCGGTCACCCCCGTACGGTACACACCGGACACATACGCCGCCTTGAAGCGCGTCATCTCGTCCGTACCGAACTTGAGATAGCCCGAACCCGGCACCGAGGGCAGGTGGTAGGCGTCCGGGACGCCCAGCGCGGTGCGCGACTCGGCGGCCGAGAAGGTGCGCAGACCGATGCGGTAGGAGAGGTAGGTCTCCAGGCCGCGCAGCCTGCCCTCCTCCAGGCGCTGCGAGGCGAGCAGCAGATGCACACCCAGCGACCGGCCGATCCGGCCGATCTGGATGAACATGTCGATGAAGTCCGGCTTGGCCGTCAGCAGCTCGCTGAACTCGTCGATGACCAGGACCAGGGAGGCCAGCGGCTCCAGCGGGGCGCCCGCCACCCGGGCCTTCTCGTAGTCGTGCATATTGGCGTAGTTGCCCGCCGACTTCAGCAGCTCCTGGCGGCGCTGCAGTTCACCGGTGATCGAGTCGCGCATGCGGTCGACCAGGGTGAGGTCGTCCGCGAGGTTGGTGATCACGGCGGCGACATGCGGCAGGCCGGACATTCCGGCGAAGGTGGCACCGCCCTTGAAGTCCGCGAGCACAAAGTTGAGCGTCTCGGACGAATGCGTCACCGCCAGGCCCAGCACCAGGGTGCGCAGCAGCTCGGACTTGCCGGAGCCGGTGGCGCCGACGCACAGGCCGTGCGGACCCATGCCCTCCTGCGCCGCCTCCTTGAGGTCCAGCATCACGGGCGTGCCGTCCTCGCCGACGCCGATCGGCACCCGCAGCCGCTCGGCCGTGGACCGGGGCCGCCAGGTCCGGGTCACATCCACCGAGCCCGCGTCGCCCAGGCCCAGCAGATCGGTGAAGTCCAGGTTGGCGAGCAGCGGTTCGTCGTCATCGCCGCCGGTGCCCATGCGCAGCGGCGCCAGCTGCCGGGCCAGTGACTCGGCGGCCTCGACGGACAGGGTGTCCGGTATGCCGTCATAGGAGGCGACTTGGGAGAGGAGTTGGAGCCTGCCGGGGTGGACGACCACGGAGAGGCCGCCGCGCAGTTCGTCCAGTTCGCCCGGAACGACCTCGATGATGGTGACGCCCTGCAGGCCCTCCGGGGCCGCGAACGCCGAGTCCGGTGGCACCAGCCCGCCGGCCAGCAGGACCACCACATGGGGCTGGTCGAGCACCGGCTGCCCGTCCCGGCTGAAGCGGGTGCGGCCCTCCAGCCGGGGCCTCAGCAGGCCTTCCAGTTCGCCGAGGTCGTCGCCGATCAGCCGCCGGGTGCCCGCCCCGTCCAGGGTGCCGGGCGCCTGCACATGCGGCAGCCACTTCGCCCAGTCCCACTGCCCGGCCGCACCACGGGCCGAGACGATCGCGATGACCAGATCCTCCGGCGAGTGCAGGGTGGCCAGCTGGGCGACCAGCGCCCGGGCCGCGCCCTGCACCGTCTCCCGGTCACCGGAGAGCGTCACATGGTAGAAAGCGCGCAGCGACAGCGCCAGCGGCATCCCGTCCAAGGTGCCGTGGGTGGCGAGGAATTGCTGCATGGCGCCCGCCGTCAGCGGCTCCAGCTCGTCCACCGGGGCCGTCTCCGGCGCCACCAGCGGCGTGGCGAGCTGCTGGGCGCCCAGCCCGATGCGCACCTGACCGAAGTCGTCGTCACTGACCCGCCGCTCCCACACCCGGCCGGGGGTCTCCCCGCCGACCCGGGTGGCCGCCGCCTCGGCGACGACCGACCACAGCTGGTCGGGCGCGGGGTGCAGATAGAACTGCGCGGCGCGCTGCGCCCGCGCCGTCCGCCATACGGTTCTGCGCGTCTGCGCAAGGTATTTGAGGTAATCGCGGCGCATGTCCGCCAGCTGCCCCTGCGAGCCCTGGCGGTGCCTGATGACCATCGCGACCGTCATGCCCAGGGTCGAGAACATCATCATGACGCCCATGATCTTCATCATGGGAGCGGCACCCGGCATAAAGAAATAGACCATCGACGAGGCCATGCCCAGGGTCGGCAACAGCTGCATCAGCATGCCTTCCTGGCGGCCCCGCGGCAGCTCGGGCGGTGCCTGCAGCTGCAATTCCTCGCCGGACACCTCCGGCGGGAGCGCGCGCGGCCGGCGCTTGACGACGACTTGGCTCACCGGATGCCTCAACCCCTCCGCACGGCAAGGAGAGTTCCATGCCGCCACCCCCACGGCGACGGCCCCCCTGCGCGAACGGCGATCCTATCGACGTACCCGCGGACCGCCCCGATAGGGTGGCCGCCGCACGCAAGCACGAGCGAAGAGCAGACCTAGCCAGGGGGCCCCGAAGGTGAGTACGTCCGCTACGACCGGCTTCTGCAGGGTGACCGTCGTCGCTCCGGACAGCCGGATCGATGTCGCCCTCCCCGAGGACATCGCCGTCGCCGACGTCTATCCGGAGATCCTGCGGCTGAGCGGGCAGACCCAGCCCCCCGGCGCCCCCACCGGCTATCACCTCGTCCGCCGGGACGGCACCGTCCTCGACAGCGCCCGCTCACTGGCCGCCCAGCGGATCCTGGACGGCGAGCTCCTCTCGCTGCGCCCCTTCGCCGAGTCGCTGCCGCCCGCGGTCTTCGACGACGTATCCGACGCCGTGGCCTCCGCCGTCACCCGCGACCGCACCCTGTGGAACGACCGGCTGCTGCGCGCCTGCGGCCTGTTCGGCGGCTCGCTGCTGCTCGTCCTGATGGCCTTCCTGCTCTGGTTCGCCGACCCCGTCCGGCACGACATGCACGGACTGCCGGGCGTGATCGCGGCCGCCGTCGGCGTGCTGCTCGCCGCGCTCGCGGGCGTACGCGCCCGGGTCTACGACGACCGAGGCTCCGCCGTGGCCCTCGGCCTGGCCGCCCTGCCGCATCTGATGATCGCGGGCTCCGGGATGCTCGCCCTGGACAAGGGGGACGGCATCGGCCGCCTCCAGTTCCTGCTCGGCTGTGTCGCGGTGCTGATCGTCTCCGTGGCGCTGGTCGCGGTCATGCCCAGCGGGGACGCCCCGTTCGTCGCCGCCGTCCTCGCCTCGGCCGTCGGCACCCTCGCCGCCTTCGGCGCCATCCTCACCGGCGCCGGCCCCACCGGCACCGCCGCGGTGTGCACGGTGGTCGCGGTCGGCGCCATCGCCTTCCTGCCCGGGCTCTCCGCCCGCGTCGCCCGCCTCCCCATCGGCTACGCCGCCCCGCGCTCCGCCACCGCGGACGACCTCGACGGCGAGCCGCAGGCCGCCACCGCCACCCCCGTCGACGCGGACCGGATCGCCGCCCAGGCCCGGCGCGGCCACGAGATGCTGCTCGGCCTGGTCGGCGGCTGCAGCGCGGTGGTCATCGGCGCCGCCGCCGTCCTCGGCTTCTCGCACAACCTCTGGGGCCAGCTCCTCGCCCTCGCCTCGGGCCTGGCGATGCTGCTGCGCGCCCGCCTCTTCCGCTACACCGCCCAGGTCGCCGCTGTCCTCGGCGCGGGCCTGGCCGCCCTGGCCCTGCTCGTCCTCGGCCTCTCCCTGAACCCGCCCGCCTCGGCCTTCCGTGCACTCGCCGAACACGACCACGGCCCGCTGGACATCCGTACGCTCTGGCTCGCCGCCTCCGTGGCCGCGGGCGCCACCCTGCTCACCGCCGTGGCACTGATCGTCCCCCGCAAGGGACTGTCACCCTTTTGGGGGCGTCTGAGCGACCTCGCCGAGAGCGCCTTCCTGCTCGCACTGGTGCCGCTGTGCCTGGCCGTGCTCGATGTGTACTCCTCGGCGCGGGGCCTGGCCGGCAGCTGACCCGCCCGGCCGCCGGAGCAGGTACCGGCTGCTGGTACTCTGTGTGACGGCCGTTTGTGTACGCGCCCCCGGAATCGTCCGGGGACAGCGCCCAGCGGACCCCGCCTCCCGAGTAACGGAAGCTCCCCTGAGACAGAGACCAGGGGCACTCGGTGGCTGAAAACGAGACTCAGAAGGAGTACCGCGTGTCGCTCGACGCCGCTACAAAGAAGCAGATCATGACTGAGTTCGCCACCAAGGAGGGCGACACCGGCTCCCCCGAGGTCCAGGTCGCGCTGCTCACCCGTCGGATCTCCGACCTGACCGAGCACCTCAAGGCCCACAAGCACGATCACCACTCCCGTCGTGGTCTGCTGCTGCTGGTCGGCCAGCGTCGCCGCCTGCTGCAGTACCTGGCCAAGAAGGACATCACGCGCTTCCGCGCCCTGGTCGAGCGCCTCGGCATCCGCCGCGGTGCGGCCGGTGCCAAGTAAAACGCCGTGAGACACCGTGAAGGGAGCGGTTCCCACCTTTGGGGGCCGCTCCCTTTGCGTATCTCGTGGGGAGCAGAAGCTTTGTAGTCTGGTCCCACAACGCAAGACCGTATGAGGAGGAGCGCTCAGCTCGCCGCCGGTCCTCGGTAGTGGCCCCCGGATCAGGGAAATCCGGGTGCTTCGATCGAAGACCGGCCAGCACAGGCGCCCTCCACCACCGTCCCCGCCACACGGGCCGGGACGCAGTAGAGGAGATATCCCTGGTGGAGAACGAGACCCACTACGCCGAGGCCGTCATCGACAACGGCCCCTTCGGCACCCGCACCATTCGCTTCGAGACGGGCCGCCTGGCCAAGCAGGCCGCCGGCTCCGCCGTCGCGTACCTGGACGACGACACCATGGTGCTGTCGGCCACCACCGCCTCCAAGACCCCGAAGGACCAGCTGGACTTCTTCCCGCTGACCGTCGACGTCGAGGAGCGGATGTACGCAGCCGGGAAGATCCCCGGCTCCTTCTTCCGCCGTGAGGGCCGCCCCTCCGAGGACGCGATCCTCACCTGCCGCCTGATCGACCGCCCGCTGCGCCCCTCCTTCAAGAAGGGCCTGCGCAACGAGATCCAGATCGTGGAAACGATCATGGCGCTCAACCCCGACCACCTCTACGACGTGGTCGCGATCAACGCCGCCTCCTGCTCCACCCAGCTCGCGGGCCTGCCCTTCTCCGGCCCCATCGGCGGCACCCGGGTCGCCCTGATCAAGGGCCGGTGGGTCGCCTTCCCGACGCACACCGAGCTCGAGGACGCCGTCTTCGACATGGTGGTGGCCGGCCGGGTCCTGCCGGACGGCGACGTCGCGATCATGATGGTCGAAGCCGAGGCCACCGAGAAGACCATCCAGATGGTCAAGGACGGCGCCGAGGCGCCGACCGAGGACGTCGTCGCCGCCGGTCTCGAGGCCGCCAAGCCCTTCATCAAGGTGCTGTGCAAGGCCCAGGCCGACCTCGCCGCCAAGGCCGCCAAGCCGACCGGCGAGTTCCCGGTCTTCCTCGACTACCAGGACGACGTCCTGGAGGCGCTCACCACCGCCGTCAAGGGCGAGCTCGCCCAGGCGCTGACGATCGCCGGCAAGCAGGAGCGCGAGGCCGAGCTGGACCGCGTCAAGGGTCTGGCCGCCGAAAAGCTGCTGCCGCAGTTCGAGGGCCGCGAGAAGGAGATCTCCGCCGCGTACCGCTCGCTGACCAAGTCCCTGGTCCGGGAGCGCGTCATCAAGGAGAAGAAGCGCATCGACGGCCGCGGGGTGACGGACATCCGTACCCTCGCCGCCGAGGTCGAGGCCATCCCGCGGGTGCACGGTTCGGCGCTGTTCGAGCGCGGCGAGACCCAGATCCTGGGTGTCACCACGCTGAACATGCTCCGCATGGAGCAGCAGCTGGACACGCTGTCCCCGGTGACGCGCAAGCGCTACATGCACAACTACAACTTCCCGCCGTACTCCACCGGTGAGACCGGCCGCGTCGGCTCCCCCAAGCGCCGCGAGATCGGCCATGGCGCCCTGGCCGAGCGTGCGCTGATGCCGGTGCTGCCGACCCGCGAGGAGTTCCCGTACGCCATCCGCCAGGTCTCCGAGGCGCTCGGCTCCAACGGCTCCACCTCGATGGGCTCGGTCTGCGCCTCCACCATGTCGCTGCTGAACGCCGGTGTGCCGCTCAAGGCCCCGGTCGCCGGCATCGCCATGGGCCTGATCTCCCAGGAGATCGACGGCGAGACCCACTACGTCACCCTCACCGACATCCTCGGTGCGGAGGACGCCTTCGGCGACATGGACTTCAAGGTCGCCGGCACCAAGGAGTTCGTCACCGCCCTGCAGCTCGACACCAAGCTCGACGGCATCCCCGCCTCGGTCCTGGCCGCCGCGCTCAAGCAGGCCCGGGACGCACGCCTGCACATCCTCGACGTGATGATGGAGGCCATCGACACTCCGGACGAGATGTCCCCCAACGCCCCGCGGATCATCACCGTCAAGATCCCGGTGGACAAGATCGGTGAGGTCATCGGCCCCAAGGGCAAGATGATCAACCAGATCCAGGAGGACACCGGCGCCGAGATCACCATCGAGGACGACGGCACCATCTACATCGGTGCCGCCGACGGCCCCTCCGCCGAGGCCGCCCGCACCACGATCAACGGCATCGCCAACCCGACCATGCCGGAGGTCGGCGAACGCTACCTGGGCACGGTCGTCAAGACCACCACCTTCGGTGCGTTCGTCTCCCTGCTCCCGGGCAAGGACGGCCTGCTGCACATCTCGCAGATCCGCAAGCTGGCCGGTGGCAAGCGGGTGGAGAACGTCGAGGACGTGCTCGGGGTCGGCGCCAAGGTCCAGGTCGAGATCGCCGAGATCGACCAGCGCGGCAAGCTCTCGCTGATCCCGGTCATCGAGGGCGAGGACGGTGACGACGCCGCCAAGGCCGACCCGGAGTCCGGCAGCGGCTCCGCCGCGGGCAAGGACGAGTCCGCCAAGTGACGTCCCGTAGTACACGGAAGACGGCCCGCACCTCCTCGGAGGGGCGGGCCGTCGCCCGTACCCAAACGCTTCTCCAGGGCGAGAACGGCATCGGCACGGTCCGCCGGACCACCCTCCCGGGCGGCCTGCGCATCGTCACCGAGACCCTGCCCTCGGTGCGCTCCGCGACCTTCGGCATCTGGGCCAATGTGGGCTCCCGGGACGAGACCCCGGCCCTCAACGGCGCCACCCACTACCTGGAACACCTGCTCTTCAAGGGCACCCGCAAGCGCAGCGCGCTGGACATCTCGGCCGCCATCGACGCGGTCGGCGGCGAGATGAACGCGTTTACGGCGAAGGAGTACACGTGCTACTACGCGCGTGTCCTCGACACCGATCTGCCGCTCGCCATCGACGTGGTCTGCGACATGCTCACCGGATCCCTCATCGAGGCCTCGGACGTCGACGCCGAGCGCGGGGTGATCCTCGAAGAGATCGCCATGACCGAGGACGACCCCGGTGACTGTGTGCACGACCTGTTCGCGCACACCATGCTGGGCGACACCCCGCTCGGCCGCCCGGTACTGGGCACGGTCGACACCATCAACGCCCTCACCCGCGACCAGATCGCCCGCTTCTACCGGAAGCACTACGACCCGACCCACCTGGTGGTGGCCGCCGCGGGCAATGTCGACCACGCCAAGGTCGTCCGCCAGGTGCGTGCCGCCTTCGAGCGGGCCGACGCGCTGTCCCGGACGGACGCCACCCCGGTCGCCCCGCGCGGGGGTGCCCGGACGATCCGTACGGCCGGGCGCGTGGAGCTGCTGGGCCGCAAGACCGAGCAGGCTCATGTGGTCCTCGGGATGCCCGGTCTGGCCCGCACCGACGAGCGGCGCTGGGCGCTCAGCGTGCTCAACACCGCGCTGGGCGGCGGGATGAGCTCGCGGCTGTTCCAGGAGGTCCGGGAAAAGCGCGGACTGGCGTACTCCGTCTACTCGTACACCTCCGGCCACGCCGACTGCGGCCTCTTTGGCGTCTACGCAGGCTGCCGTCCGAGCCAGGTCCACGATGTGCTGAAGATCTGCCGCGACGAGCTGGACCAGGTGGCCTCGGAAGGCCTGTCGGACGAGGAGATCGGACGCGCCATCGGGCAGCTCGCCGGTTCCACCGTGCTGGGCCTCGAGGACACCGGCGCGCTGATGAACCGCATCGGCAAGAGCGAGCTGTGCTGGGGCGAGCAGATGTCGGTGGACGAGATGCTGGCCCGCATCTCGGCCGTCACCCCGGACGAGGTCCGCGCGGTGGCCCGGGATGTACTGGGGCAGCGTCCTTCGCTGTCCGTCATCGGCCCGTTGAAGGACAAGCAGGCCGCGCGCCTGCACGAGGCCGTTTCTTAGTTGCACCACTTCTTAGTCGCACCACTGTTGCACCGCTGAAGGAAGCAGGAACGATGAGCAAGCTGCGTGTGGCGGTCATCGGCGTCCAGGGCCGGATCGGTTCCGAGGCCGTACGAGCCGTGGCGGCCGCCGAGGACATGGAGCTGGTGGCCGCGCTGGGCCGGGGCGACAAGCTGGCGGCGCTGACCGAGGCGGGAGCCCAGGTCGCGGTCGAGCTGACGCACCCCGACTCGGTGATGGACAACCTCGAGTTCTGCGTCGCCAACGGCATCCACGGTGTGGTCGGCACCACCGGCTGGACCGAGGACCGCCTGGCGCGGCTGGGCTCCTGGCTCGATGCCTCGCCCGCGGCGCGGTCGACAGGTGTGCTCATCGCGCCGAACTTCTCCATCGGCGCCGTGCTGACCATGACCTTCGCCCGGCAGGCGGCGCGCTTCTTCGAATCCGCCGAGGTCGTCGAGCTGCACCACACCGGCAAGGCCGACGCCCCCTCCGGCACCGCCACCCGCACCGCCCAGCTGATCGCGGCGGCCCGGGAGGACGCCGGCCTGCCGCGCCAGCAGGACCCGACCACGCACGGCCTGCCGGGCGCGCGGGGCGCCGATGTCGACGGAGTGCCGGTGCACGCCGTACGCCTGCGGGGTCTGCTCGCCCACCAGGAGGTGCTCTTCGGCGACACCGGCGAGACGCTCACCATCCGGCACGACTCGCTGCACCACAGCTGCTTCATGCCGGGCATCCTGCTGGGCGCCCGGCGCGTGGTGAGCACCCCCGGGCTGACGTTCGGGCTGGAACACTTCCTGGATCTGGGCTGACCACCATGCGCGCGAAGATCGTCTATTTCGCCCTGGCCGCCGTCCTGGTCGTCTACTTCGTCCTGGTCGGCAGCCGAGGCGTGATGCTCATCGAGCAGGGCACAGCGATCACGGTCGCCTTTGGCATCGCGGTGCTGATCCTGCCGTTCCTCGGGGCCTGGTTCCTGTACCAGACAACCAAGTTCGCGAGGGGCGCCAACCGGCTCGCCCGGGAGCTGGAGGCCGAGGGCGGCCTGCCGGTCGACGAGCTTGTACGGACCCCGAGCGGCCGCATCGACCGGGACTCGGCGGACGAGGTCTTCGCCCGGCGCCGGGCCGAGACCCAGGCCGCGCCGGGCGACTGGCGCGCCTGGTTCCGGCTGGCCGTCGCCTATCACGACGCCCGGGACACCCCGAGGGCCCGCAAGGCCATGCAGCGTGCGATCGCACTCCACGACGGAAAGCCGGTACGCGCGGCCGCCGGTGGCTGACCGGGAAGGCGGCCGGCAGGGAAGCCGGCTGACAAGGAAGAGGCCCGGTCACCTCTGGGGTGACCGGGCCTCGCTGCTGATCAGCGGCTGTCGGAAGCCTGTGACTTCTGTGAGTGCTGTGGTGCGCTCGTATCCAGTGCCGGAATTCCGAACAACAACGCTCCCACCAGCCCCGCGGTGACCGTCAACCCCACGAGCACCCGGCCGGCTATCTGTGACCGGCTGGCGCGATCTCGGGGCGGCGGCGTGATGTTGCTGCGGTAGCGCTCTGCCTCGGCGACAAAGGCGAATGGCACGTGCTCTCGCGTGGGGGCACCGCCCAGCGGTAGCTGGGGGAGGAACATGAGGGGCTCTCCTAGGAACCTCGAAGTGTGCTGTCACACAGAAGGACGCTCGAGAGCCGTCTGTGGTGCCCGTTTTCGCCGAACTTCTGTGAAAAATATCAACTGCCGTGGGCCGTCGGCCGTCGCGAGCGTGGTGGGTGGGCCGGGTGTCAGTGGTGGCCCGTAGGCTTGGCGCCGCCAAGAGCCACGCAACTGGAAGGACCTCGCCGGTGACCGACAGCAGCACCGAAGACGCCATGACGGCCAAGCCGACGTTTCGCAGCGATGTGACCGTCGAGCTGGTCAAGCACAGCGCGGCCGACAGCGACGTCTTGTGGGCGGCTCGGGTCTCCACGGCCGGCGAGCAGTCCCTCGAGGAGATCACCAAGGACCCGGAGCGGTCCAAGGGGCTCATCAACTACCTGATGCGGGACCGCCACGGCAGCCCCTTCGAGCACAACTCGATGACCTTCTTCATCAGCGCCCCGATCTTTGTCTTCCGCGAGTTCATGCGGCACCGCGTCGGCTGGTCGTACAACGAGGAGTCCGGCCGCTACCGCGAGCTCGAGCCCGTCTTCTACGTCCCCGGCGAGTCCCGCAAGCTGGTCCAGGAGGGCCGCCCCGGCAAGTACGTCTTCGTCGAGGGCACCCAGGCGCAGCACGAGCTGACCGGCCGGGTGATGGAGGGCGCCTACCGCGAGGCGTACGAGGCGTATCAGGAGATGCTGGCCGCGGGCGTGGCCCGCGAGGTTGCCCGCTCGGTCCTGCCGGTCGGCCTCTTCTCCTCGATGTATGCCACGTGCAACGCCCGCTCGCTGATGCACTTCCTGGGGCTGCGCACCCAGCATGAGCTGGCGGCCGTTCCGTCCTTCCCACAGCGCGAGATCGAGATGGTCGGCGAGAAGATGGAGGCCGAGTGGGCCAGGCTGATGCCGCTCACCCACGCGGCCTTCAACAAGAACGGCCGGGTTGCCCCATAGCGGTGCGCGGACCGTAGCACACGGACAGTAAGGGGAGATTGTCCGTATTGCGGTATTTAACTGCCTTCACTTAGGCTGAATAAACGGACCCGGCGCTGTTTGAACCCCCGAGCAGGCAGTGCCGGGATCCTTTCGCACTCCCCCGAGGGAGTACCTCACGGTGAGCAACGAGTAGCGTGGCCCCCATGGCTCCGATCTCCACATCGCACACGCCCTTCGGACGGGTCCTGACCGCTATGGTCACGCCGTTCGCCGCCGATGGCTCGCTCGACCTCGACGGTGCACAGCAGCTTGCCGCGCATCTGGTGGACGCGGGCAATGACGGCCTGGTCGTCAATGGCACCACCGGTGAGTCGCCGACCACCAGCGATGCGGAGAAAGCCCGGCTCCTTGAGGCGGTCGTGGAGGCCGTGGGCGACCGGGCCCATGTGGTGGCCGGAGTCGGCACCAATGACACCCGGCACAGCGCCGAGCTGGCCCGGGCCGCCGAGAAGGCCGGGGTCCACGGGCTGCTGGCCGTCACCCCGTACTACAACAAGCCCTCGCAGGAGGGGTTGTACCGGCACTTCACCGCGATCGCCGACAGCACCGGCCTTCCGGTGATGCTCTACGACATCCCCGGCCGCAGCGGTGTGGCGATCGACACCGAGACGATCGTCCGGCTCGCGGAGCACCCGCGCATCGTCGCCAACAAGGACGCCAAGGGCGACCTCGGGAGCGCTAGCTGGGCCATTGCCCGCAGCGGCCTCGCCTGGTACTCGGGCGACGACATGCTCAATCTGCCGCTGCTGTCGGTCGGCGCGGTCGGTTTTGTGTCCGTGGTGGGCCATTTCGTCACCCCCGAGCTGCGTGCGCTTCTCGAGGCCCAGCTGGCCGGGGACGCCGCCAAGGCGATCGCGATCCACCAGGGGCTGCTTCCGGTGTTCACCGGCATTTTCCGCGCCCAGGGTGTGGTCACCACCAAGCGCGCCCTCGCTCTCCAGGGCCTGCCCGCGGGTCCCGTGCGGCTGCCGCTGGTGGAGCTCGATCCGGAGGAGACCGAACAGCTCAAGCGCGATCTTTCGGCAGGCGGGGTACAGCTTTAACACGGGGCGACGCCAGGCCGCATACACAGCGTGACGCGACGCACACAGACTTCACAACTGAACACCGTCTGAACGCCGTCAGGCATGGAAAACAACTGAACCAACGAAACAACTGCAAGTGCACGAATGTCACGCGCGCCATGTGTCCCAGCGACATATGGCGTGCGTGGTGAGGAGAGTCTTTTGAGTCACCCGCACCCTGAACTCGGTCCTCCGCCCAAGCTCCCGGAGGGCGGCCTGCGTGTCACGCCGCTCGGCGGCCTGGGCGAGATCGGCCGCAACATGACGGTCTTCGAGTACGGCGGCCGCCTGTTGATCGTCGACTGCGGAGTGCTCTTCCCCGAGGAGGAGCAGCCCGGAGTCGATCTGATCCTGCCGGACTTCACATCCATCCGTGACCGCCTCGATGACATCGAGGGCATTGTGCTCACGCACGGTCACGAGGACCACATCGGCGGCGTCCCGTATCTGCTCCGGGAGAAGCCGGACATCCCGCTGATCGGCTCCAAGCTGACCCTCGCGCTGATCGAGGCCAAGCTCCAGGAGCACCGCATCCGCCCGTACACCCTCGAGGTCAAGGAGGGCCACCGCGAGCGCATCGGTCCTTTCGACTGTGAGTTCGTGGCGGTCAACCATTCCATTCCGGACGCCCTGGCGGTCGCCATCCGCACCCCGGCCGGCATGGCCGTGCACACCGGCGACTTCAAGATGGACCAGCTCCCGCTGGACCGTCGCCTCACCGACCTGCCCGCCTTCGCGCGGCTCGGCGAGGAGGGCATCGACCTGCTGCTGGTGGACTCGACCAATGCCGAGGTCCCCGGGTTTGTGCCGCCGGAGCGTGACATCTCCAATGTGCTGCGGCAGGTCTTCGCCGGTGCGCAGAAGCGCATCATCGTCGCCAGCTTCGCCAGCCATGTGCATCGCATCCAGCAGATCCTGGACGCCGCGCACGAGTACGGCCGCCGCGTGGCCTTTGTCGGCCGCTCCATGGTCCGCAACATGGGCATCGCCCGTGACCTGGGCTATCTGCGGATTCCGGCGGGCCTTGTGGTCGACGTCAGAGCGCTGGACGACCTTCCGGACGACGAGGTCGTGCTGGTCTGCACGGGCTCGCAGGGCGAACCGATGGCCGCGCTGTCGCGCATGGCCAACCGCGATCACCAGATCCGCATTGTCCAGGGCGACACCGTGATCCTGGCGTCGTCGCTCATCCCGGGCAACGAGAACGCGGTCTACCGCGTGATCAACGGGTTGACCCGGTGGGGCGCGAACGTCGTCCACAAGGGCAATGCCAAAGTCCATGTCTCCGGCCATGCCTCCGCCGGCGAGCTGCTGTACTTCTACAACATCTGCAAGCCACGCAACTTGATGCCGGTCCATGGCGAGTGGCGCCATCTGCGCGCCAATGCGGAGCTCGGGGCACTCACCGGCATCCCTAAGGACCACATCGTCATCGCCGAGGACGGCGTGGTGGTGGACCTGGTGAAGGGCTCCGCCAGGATCGTCGGCAAGGTCCAGGCCGGTTACGTCTATGTGGATGGCCTCTCGGTCGGCGATGTCACCGAGGCATCCCTCAAGGACCGCCGAATCCTGGGGGACGAGGGCATCATCTCCGTCTATGTGGTCGTCGACAGCACCACGGGCAAGGTGGTCAGCGGCCCTCAGATCCAGGCACGTGGCTCGGGCATCGAGGACTCCGCGTTCACCGCGGTGCTACCGAAGATCGAGGAAGCCATCGCCAAGGCGGCCGCGGACGGCGTCGCGGAGCCGCACCAGCTCCAGCAGTTGGTCCGCCGCTCGGTGGGCAAGTGGGTCTCCGACAGCTACCGTCGGCGCCCCATGATCCTGCCGGTGGTCGTCGAGGTCTGACGTCGCATCAGCCGTACGGACGGCCGCCCCGGCTCCGATTTGCATCCGGGCGCGGCCGTCCAGTAGGTTTACGGCTCCACCACGGCGGGAACCCTGTAGCGCTTCGCGTGAAGGAGCCTTCCGCGGGCGGTGGAAATCCGACTCGATCGAATCTGATAAAGTCGGCGAGCCCGTTCCGACAGGGCACTGGAGAAGAATTCCGAACCGGAAATGGATCAGAATTCGGTTCTGGTAAGGTTGGAAACGCGAAATACCGGAGGGAAGCGCCCGGAG
>NZ_JBDJPF010000050.1:0-54620 GCF_054957865.1 Streptomyces xingningensis | reverse complement strand
CAGATGTGCGTGCCGGGCGTCGCGAGCCCGGCATAGATCTTCAGTGCGCTCCTAGCCGATGCCGAGCACCGAGCTGCGGGTGACCAGGTCGAAGAGGCGGGAGAGGTCCTCCGGCCGGCCCGCGACAAAGCTGCGGTCGGTGTCGGGGCCCGTGACACCGCCCGGGAAGGGGCCGCCGTCCAGCGCCCGGATCTCCACTCCCGCCTCCCTGGCGAGCAGGGCCCCGGCCGGCAGGTCGATGGCCTCCGCCCGGTAGCCGATAAACCCATCGATGTCGCCACGGGCGAGCATGGACCAGGTCAGCAGGGGCGCCCACAGCTGGAGCAGCCGCCGACAGTGGCTCTCGAGCCCCTCCTTGAGGGCGCGCGCCACGGGGTCGTCGCGGGCCACGCCATACCCCTGGGTCCAGGCCAGCAGCGGTCCGGCCGGGGACGGCGGGCGGCTGGTGACGCTCATCCGTCCATGCGGGCCATGGGCGCCGCCACCGCTGAGCGCGCTCCAGGTCCGCTCGGTGACCGGGTCGTGCACCACGCCGACCACCGGCACATCGTCGGCGCACAGGGCGATGCCGACGACATACGCGGCCAGTCCGATGACCACGTTGTTGCTGCCGTCCAGCGGGTCCACCAGCCAGGTGCGCCGCGCCACCCCGGGGCCGGCGGCGGCGCCGTCCAGCGCGCCCGCCTCCTCGGCGAGGATCCGGTCGTGCGGGTAGCGTTCCCGGATCCGGCGCACGATCAGGCTCTCGGCGAGCATGTCGAGGTCGGTGACCACGTCCCCGAGGCGGCCCTTGGCCCGGATGCCGTAGTCGCTCTGGAAGCGGGACCGCAACAGCGCGCCCGCCTCGCGCGCCGCAGCGACCGCGAGCCGCTGTTCGTCCGCGAACCGCGCCGCGGGGAGGGGCGGTTCGGGTGTGTCATCGGAAGTGAGGAGCATCGATCCTCCTGAGGACGGTGCAGGCGGTCCGGACGGACTGCGCCACGTCGCACTTCTGTCGTACCACCCGGTGGCCGACGCCATCCACCGGTCCGAGGGAGAGGTCGCGGCATCCCGGCCGGGTGCGGCCCAGCAGCAGGGTCGCGGCGGCTCCCGCGGGGAGGACGGTGGTGTGGAACTCCCCCGCGGGCAGGGTGTAGATCTCCCCGGCGGCGCTGGTCCGTCCGCGACCCGGCCGGTAGCTCACCAGGCGGGAGGTCGGCCGGAGTTCGTCCACTCCCGAGGGGCTGCTGACGATCTCGAAGACACGGTGCGTGGGGCTCTCGCGTTGCTCCACCACCCGCACCGGCAGATTGGCCACCCGCCCGTACAGCACACAGCTGGTCAGATCCCAACTGTGCGAGTGCACGGACGAGGTGGTGAGCCCGGGCCCTCCGGATGCTCCGGGCACTCCGGATACTCCGGGCACTCCGGATACTCCGAAAACATGGACACAGACCCCGCGGTCGCCGTCGCGCTGCACGGGGAAGCAGAGGAATCCCAGCGGGTGCCGGATGGCGCACAACTCCCGTCGTCCGGTGGCGATGTCGTCGAGCGCGGACACGGCGGCCCGGAACAGTTCGCCGGTCCCCCGGCCGCCGTCCACCACCTGTTCGAGTAATCGGTAGTCCACGGCTCCTCCCTTCCGGCGCTCACCTCCGGTATGGATTCTCGGCGTGCAGTGCCTTGTCGACGATCTCGCTCACATCCCGGTCGGAGAAGGCCGCCGGGAGCGGCAGCCCGATGCCCTCGAACAGCCGGCGCGCCTCGTCGGCCGTGGGCTCCTCGCTCAGCGGTTCGGTGCGGTCGAGGCCGACGGTGACCGCCTGTTCCCGGCTCTGGTGGAGCTCGGTGACGTAGTAGTCATAGAGCGGCCGGTCCCGTTCCACCAGCAGGTTCACCCGCCGGGGATCGTCCTGGGTGATGATCAGGCACGAGTCGGACAGGTCGAAGCGCAGGGTGGGCACGGTCGAGGACAGATGGACGTCGGCCTCCAGGGTGTCCAGCCGCTGTTGGTACCAGCAGACCGCGAGCACCGTGGCGAAGGACTCCTTGCGGGTCCGGTCGGCGCTCCAGGCGTCGGGCGGTACCACATCCAGCCGGTGGGCGAAGGTCTGCCGGAAGCGCGCGTAGGCCGCGCAGGCCTGCTCATCGGCCGGATTCACGATATCGATCTTCATGGTGAGGGAACGGCGCCGCCGCCGCGCCTCCTGGACGCAGACCGGGAGGGTCACCGCCCGCAGATAGGTCCCGGTCCCGCCCTTGAACACCCAGCGCTCGGTGTTCTGCCGGGCCCGGTCCAGGGCCCGTTCGAGTTCGTCCCCCGACAACGACCGCACCATGACCAGGTCTTCGATGGCGCTCCTGGTCCCGGCCGTCGCCTCGTGGATGTCGGCCATCCGGCGCCTGCGCTCGGTCAGCGTGCCATAGACGAGCGCACCGAGGACCAGCAGCGTCGCTCCCGAGCCGATGCTCGGGTCGAGGCTGTGGTCGAAGATCTCCAGGAGGCCGATGACCAGGGCCGCGCCCATGGCGACGACCGCATCGAGATTCCTGATCGTCCAGCCGACGGCATTCTCGATGCGACGCCCCGGTTCCGCGGTACTGCGTGCCACTGCGATGGTCCCTCCCCCGGATGACGCCATGGTAGGAGCGGGCGGCGGCCCTCGGCCAGGTGTCCGGCGGGTTCCTCGCCATCCCACCGGTGCATCCGGACGGCCCCCGCCCGGATGCGGCCGGACACCGGCCCTGCCAGGCTGGCGCCCATGGGTGGAGGGCCCACGCGTTCGAGAGGACGGCTCATGGCGCGCTCCCGCCGGATTCTGCAACGGGTGGGCCTGGCCGGGGTGCTCGCCTGGGCCGCGGCGGCCTCGGCGTGGCTGGCGCCCGCGGCCGATGCCCCGCCCCGCTTCTCACCCGGCGCCCGGGGCATCGGCGATTCCTACTTCCCCCGGCTCGGTAGCGGCGGCTTCGACGCCCTGCACTACGACCTCGACATCGGCTACGCCCCCAGGTCCGGCCGTCTGAACGGCCGTACGACCCTCACCGCGCGCGCCACCCAGAACCTCTCCTCGTTCGGCCTCGGCCTCCGGCAGCTGACGGTCGCCTCCGTCGAAGTCAACGGCAAGCGCGTCGCCTTCACCCACGACGGGGACGAGCTACGCATCCGCCCGAGCCCGGCCCTGGCCAGGGGACGCACCTTCACCACCACCATCACCTATGGCGGCATACCCCGACCGCTCGGCGGCCCGGTCGTCTTCGGCTCCAAGTACGGCTGGATGCGGACCAAGGACGGTGTCTTCGTCGGCTGTGAACCCGATGCCGCCTCCACCTGGTTCCCCTCCAGCGACCATCCCTCCCGCAAGGCGACCTTCGACATCCGCATCACCGCCCCCAGGGGCCTGACCGCCGTCTCCAACGGCCGCCTGCTGAGCACCGGCCGCCGAGGGGACAGCACCGTCACCCACTGGCGGGAGACCCGCCCCATGGCCACCTATCTGGTCACCGCCACCATTGGACGGTTCGACGTCAGCAGGGGCCGGACGCCGGGCGGCATCCCCATCTATGTGGCCGCCGACCGCACGCTGCCCACCGGCGGCGTCGATGTCTACGGCATCACCGCCGAGGCCACCGACCACTGGTCGAAGGTCTTCGGCCCGTATCCCTTCGAGGAGACCGGCGCGATCGTCGACGACATGCCGGAGGCCGCCTTCTCCCTGGAGACCCAGACCAAGCCGCTCTACTCGGCCGTGCGGTCGGAGTCGACCATCGTCCATGAGATCGCCCATCAGTGGTTCGGCGACTCGGTCTCGGTCGAGCGCTGGAAGGACATCTGGCTGAACGAGGGCTTCGCCACCTATGCCGAGTGGCTCTGGGCCGAGCACAAGGGACGGTACACCGCCCACCAGGCGTTCCTCGGCACCTACGACCACCACCCGGCCGACGACCCCTTCTGGCAGGCCGACGCCGCGGACCCGCAGCGCGACATCATGCTCTCCCGCACGGTCTACGAGCGCGGGGCCATGACGCTGCAGGTGCTCCGTGAACGCATCGGCGACCGCGCCTTCTTCAGGCTGCTCCCACTGTGGACCGCCCAGCACCGCTACGGCAACGCCAACACCTCCCAATTCGTGCGCCTCGCCGAGCAGGTGTCGGGTCAGGACCTCAAGTCCCTGTTCACCACCTGGCTTTCGGCGCCGGGACGACCGGTGCGACCGTGACCCGGACGGCCGAGGTGCCGAGTCCCCTGAGGGCCGTGCCCGGTGGCGACGGGAGTGCTGCCGCGGCCGGATACCGGTGCAGCAGCTCGGCCTCGGTGTACCGGCGGCATTCCCGGTGCCAGGCGAGGATTCCGGCCAGCCAGTTCTTGAGGTCCTCGGCATGGCCCAGCAGCGCGGTCCGGGCCTCGCCATCGAGCTCGAATTCCTCGAACAGGGCGGGGAGTTGGGTGGAGACAAGGTGCTCGAACTCGCGCATCCTGGAGGTCATCAGGTCGCCGACGATCCCCAGGGCCTGGTCGTAGTCGCAGCCGAAGAAGTTCTGGACCACCAGCAGGGCGTTGTGGACCTCGCCCTCGAACCGGATCTCCTTCTGGTAGGAGAAGACGTCATTGACCAGGCAGGCGTAGTCCGAGGCGGCATCCTCCATGGCCTTGACCGGCCGGGTCCGCAGCAGGCCGGGCGGCACGGAGTCACCGCGTCCGATGCGCGACAGGCTCATGGTGAGATCGGCGCCGAAGGTCCTGCGGCGCATCTCGATGTAGTCGACCGGCTCGGGGATCCGGTTCTGCCGGTGATTGGCCAGCTCCCAGAGCCAGCCGGCGGTCATCTCCTCGACGGCGGTGCGGAACGCCCGGCGGTCGTCCGGGCCCATCGGGCCCGCCGTGCGCGGCCAGAGGTCGGCGAGGCCGCGTTCCAGGACGTCCGCCGGGGGCGGCATGGTGGTGACGTCCAGCGGCATAAAGGCCGAAAGCCTTGCGTTGTACGCCCGGGCGGCGGCCGGATCGGGGGTGCGCCCGAAGACCAGCGGATAGTAGTCGTCACCGTAGGTTCCCCAGGTGAGCCAGTCCGTGGCCAGGTCCAGTTCATCGGGGGACGCGTCGGGGTGGATTCCCGCCGAGCACAGGGCGAAGTCGAATTCCCCGAGCCGTCGTTCGTCCCAGAGACCGGAGCCGGGGATGCCGGGGGCGGGTTCGAGCATTCCCATGGCGCCGCTCCACCGGAGGCCATGGCGGCGCGAGGCCTCCAGGTGCGGGCTCAGCCGGGTGGCGAACGGCATGTGGAAATCGGGCAGCTGGGACGGTCCGACCGGCTGGAACGGCACATGGCCATGGCTGCGGGCCCGGCCGGGGGTCGTCACGGCCAGCGAGGGGATCACCCGGGCCGCCGAGGTCCCCAGGCCGAGGGGGCCGTCCGGCACGGCCGACGCGCCCCGGGAGGCCTCGTTCATATAGCGGCTCGAGCGCAGGTGCCACTCGTGCCCGCCGGCCTGCCAGTCCTGGAGCCCCTTGACATAGGCGAAGACGGCCCGGCAGGCATCGGCGTCCAGGCCGTGTTCCCGGACCAGCGGCGGCAGTTCGGTGAGGGTGGTGTGCTCGAACTGCTGGAGCCGGGAGGTGAGGAGGTCATTGACCGTGTCGGCCGCCTGCTGGGTGTCACAGCCGAGAAATCGCTCCAAAACCAGGACGGCATTGGCCAGTTCACCCTCCTCCTGGGTTTCGCGCTGGTACGAGAAGAGGTCATTGCGCAGATGCACCCCGTCCGCGAACGTGTCCTTGAGGACACGCATGGGCCTGCTCGCCGCGATGGCGGCGGGCACTTCGGCGCTCGCCACATATTCGACGAGGTTGGCGGACCAGGGCGCGCCGCCGACCTTGCGCCGCATTTCGATGTATTCGACGGGATTGGCGATGCGGCCTTCATTGATGTTGGACAGCTCCCACAGGGACTCCTCAAGGAGGTGCCGGGTGCTCTCCGCGAAACGGCCCCGCCAGTCCTCGGACATCGACGGGACCGTCCGGGTCCATAGATCGGCCAGCCCCGCCTCCACTTGATTGGCAGGGTCTTCTTGATTGACCGGGTCTTCGTGGATTGCGGTGTCATGCACCGGCATAAAGGCCGAGAGCCGGTCCAGATATGCCCGCGCGCCCCGCATGTCACCACTGCGTTTGAAGGTGTCCAGGAAATGGTCGTCGAAGAAGAACACCCAGACGTACCAGTCGGTTACCAGCTCGAGCTCGGGCCCGGAGGCGTCGGGATGGGTGTACGCACAGAGCAGCGCATAGTCATGGGAGTCGAAGGCCGCCTCGTCCCAGACACCGGAGCCCTCGATCATCCGCAGGCCGCGCGCCCATGCCTTGGAGTGCTGCCGGGCGGTCTCGAGATGGGGGTTCAGACGTGCCGGGTACGGCGTGTAGAAGCGGGGAAGCCGGAAGGGCTGAGACATGGCACTGGTGCCTTTCGTGTGTCCCGGGTCCTCGAGTCGCTGCTGCCTCTTGAGCGGTCGCCAAGGTAACCCCCGAGACCGGAGGCCATAGATCGGACAGTCATACACCGCTCGATGAGGTGAACCCGGAGCCGTCGCGGTGACCGTTGGTGAGGGCGCGGATCCGCTACATGAATCTATTCATTCAATGCATTGACGTTGGACTTCATTCATGTCAGATTCTGCGCAGCATCGCGCGAGCCAGGGGAGACGTCCGCCATGAAACCCGCCATAAAACCCGAGCAGCCGCCAGAGTCCCGTCTCACCGTCGAACACCGGACCATAGAGGTGGTCCCCGACGCCGAACGGCATGGCTCGCCGCGCAGTCAGTTCACCCTGTGGTTCGGCGCCAACATGCAGATCACCGCGATCGTCGACGGCGCGCTGGCCGTGGTCTTCGGCGCCGACGCGCTCTGGGCGATTCCCGCGCTGCTGCTGGGCAACATCCTCGGCGGGATCGTCATGGCGCTGCACTCGGCCCAGGGTCCCCGCCTGGGCGTGCCCCAAATGATCTCCAGCCGGGCGCAGTTCGGGGTGTTCGGCGCCGTACTGCCACTGGTCCTGGTGATCCTGATGTACCTCGGCTTCGCGGCGACCGGCAGCGTGCTGGCGGGGCAGGCGGTCTGCAAGGTCCTGCACATCCACGACGCCAAGCTCGGGATACTGATCTTCGGGGTGCTGACCGCCGTGGTGGCGGTGACCGGGTACCGCCTCATCCACCTCGCGGGCCGGATCGCGACCGTCGCCGGAGTCGCCGGTCTCGGCTATCTCATGATCGCCCTGTTCGCCAAGTACGACGTGACCGGGCACCTCGGCGACAAGCCCTTCGACACCGTGACCTTCCTGCTCGCGGTCTCGCTCGGGGCCGGCTGGCAGCTGACCTTCGGCCCCTATGTGGCCGACTACTCCCGCTACCTTCCCCGTGCCACCAGCGAGCGGGCGACCTTCTGGTCGACGTTCGCCGGCAGTGTCATCGGTTCCCAGTGGGCCATGACCCTGGGCGCGCTGATCGCCACCGTCGCCGGCGACGCCTTCCTGCCCGACCAGGTCGGATTCGTCGGGAAGTTGGCCGGACCGGCGGTCCTCGGGTTCCTGGTCTACCTGGTGATCCTGGTCGGCAAGCTGACCGTCAACTGCCTCAACGCCTATGGCGGTTTCATGTCGGTCCTGACGACGGTGACCGCATTCAACGGCCGGTCCAGGATCTCACCGGCCGCCCGCGCGGCCTACATCATCGGCTTCACGGCCGTGTCCGTGGTGATCGCCACCGCGGCCAGCGCGGACTTCCTCGACAACTTCAAGAACTTCGTACTCCTGCTGCTCATGGTGTTCACCCCCTGGAGTGCCATCAACCTGACCGACTACTACCTGATTTCGCGCGAGCGGGTCGACATCCCCGCGCTCTACGACCCCGACGGCCGCTATGGGCGCTGGAACATACCGGCGCTGAGCTGCTACGTCCTCGGCGTGCTGGCGCAGATACCGTTCCTGGCCCAGAAGCTCTACACCGGTCCGCTGACGCACCGGCTCGGCGGCGCGGACATCTCCTGGCTCGTCGGCCTGGGTTTCACCGCCGCCGTCTACTACGCCTGGGCCCGGCGCACCGCCAATCCGCCCGCCGAGACGATCCACCCGGCCGGACACGAAGCGGCGGCTCCCCTAAGCCCGTTGCGCGGGTAACCCCCGGCGCACGGTGAACTCGGCCACCGGTGCGGCCTTTCGGGCGGATCGCCGGGGGCTGTAACGTCCGTCCATGCTCGCCCGCTCCCGCATCGTCGCGCCACCGGGCTGGAGTCGCTGGCTCGTCCCACCCGCCGCGCTGTCCATTCACCTCGCCATCGGCCAGGCCTATGCCTGGAGCGTGTTCAAGCCGCCGCTGGAGTCCTCGCTCGGCCTGTCCGGCACCGCCTCGGCGCTGCCCTTCCAGGTCGCGATCGTGATGCTCGGCCTCTCCGCCGCCTTCGGCGGCACGCTGGTGGAGCGCAACGGCCCGCGCTGGGCGATGCTGGTGTCGGCGGGGTGCTTCTCGTCCGGCTTCCTGGTGGCCGCCCTCGGGGCGGCCACCGGCCGGTACTGGCTGGTGGTGGCAGGCTATGGCGTCATCGGCGGCACCGGCCTGGGCATCGGGTACATCTCGCCGGTGTCCACCCTCATCCAGTGGTTTCCCGACCGCCCCGGCATGGCCACCGGCATCGCCATCATGGGCTTCGGCGGCGGCGCCCTGATCGCCTCTCCCTGGTCGGCCGAACTGCTCTCCGCCTTCGGCACGGACACCTCGGGGATCGCCAGGACATTCCTGGTGATGGGGGCCGCCTATGCCGTCTTTATGACGCTCGGCGTGCTGCTCGTCCGGGTGCCGCCCGGTGGACACGCCCCCGCCACGCCCCGGCCCGCCGCCACCACCGGGCAGGTGTCCGCCCGCAACGCCCTGCGCACCCCGCAGTTCTGGTGCCTGTGGGTCGTCCTGTGCACCAATGTCACCGCGGGCATCGGCATCCTGGAGAAGGCCGCGCCCATGATCACGGACTTCTTCGCCGCTTCCGCCTCCCCTGTCGGCCCGGCCGCCGCGGCGGGCTTCGTCGGCCTGCTCTCGCTCGCCAACATGCTGGGCCGGATCGTCTGGTCCTCCGTCTCGGACCTCGTCGGCCGCAAGAACGTCTACCGCCTCTACCTCGGTGCCGGCGCGCTGATGTATCTGCTCATCGCCCTGACCGGCTCCGGGGCCAAGCCGCTGTTCATCGTCTGTGCCGCCGTCATCCTCTCCTTCTACGGTGGTGGTTTCGCCACCGTCCCCGCCTATCTGACGGACCTCTTCGGGACGT
This sequence comes from Streptomyces xingningensis, assembly GCF_054957865.1. NCBI lineage: Bacteria > Bacillati > Actinomycetota > Actinomycetes > Kitasatosporales > Streptomycetaceae > Streptomyces > Streptomyces xingningensis. Next base: position 45,339 of record NZ_JBDJPF010000050.1, on the reverse strand, counting down.
ACCAGGTCGGCGCGATCCACGGCCGGCTGCTGACCGCCTGGTCCACCGCCGGGATCCTCGGCCCGCTGATCGTCAACGCCGTCGCCGACGCCGGGAAGTCGGCGGGCCGGACCGGCCCCGGCCTCTACACCACCTCGTTCCTCATCATGATCGGGCTGCTGGTCGTGGGGTTCGCGGCCAATGAGCTCATCCGGCCCGTCCACCCCCGCCACCAGGAGAAGGGCGCGACCCCATGACGGCCTCCCGCAAGGCGCTGCTGGTGCTGAGCTGGCTGTGGGTGGGGGCTCCCTTCGCCTACGGTGTCTATGAACTCGCCACCAAGCTCAGGCAGTTGTTCACCGGCTGACCGTGGCCCCCGGAGGAAAAGCCCCTTGACCGCCTCCCCCTGGCCGGAATGGGCCCGCCTGCCACCTCCGCTGGACCACACCGCCACCGTGGCGGCCCCCGACGACCCGGCCGAGGCCGCGGTACGCCTCGTCCGGGCCGCCGACGGGCCCTATGTCTGCTACGAGCGCCATGGCACCTGGTATGTCGCCCTGGCCCCGGCGGCCACTCTCACCGTCGACGCCCGACGCGTCATCGCGACCGCGGCGGGCCGCAGTTGGGACGCTCCGGCGGGCGGACGCCCGCTGGCGGCCGTGGCCGGGGCGCTGGCCGCGCTGCCACCGGACGGCCGGCGGGCCTATGGATGGGCGGCCTTCGAACTCGGCCATCTGCTCCACGCGGACCGGGCGGCGGCCGGCTCCGGCCCCCTGCTCCACCTGATGCTGCCCGCCGCGGAGGCCGCGCTCTCCCCCGGCAGGGCCGTCCTCCGGGCCGCCGACGACGCCTGGCCGAGGAACGCGGCCGCCCTGCTGTCCCGGCCCCTCCCACCCGGCCCGGCCGCCGCCGCCTCGCCGCCCCTCGCGCCCGAAGCCCTCCTCACCGGCGACCCGGCGCGCTACCGGGAGGCGGTCACCCGGACCATCGAGGACATCCGAAGCGGCCTGCTGCACAAGGCCGTTCTCTCCCGGGCGCTGCCGCTCCCCGCCCTGGCGCGGCCGGATCTCGCGGCCGGTTACCTCGCCGGGCGGCGCGCCAACACCCCGGCCCGGTCCTATCTGCTGGACCTCGGCGGCTGGCAGGCCGCCGGCTTCAGCCCGGAGACCGTCGTCGAGGTCGAGGCCGACGGTCGGGTCACCACCCGGCCGCTCGCGGGCACCCGCGCCCTGGGTCCCGACGCCGACCGCAACCGCCGGCTGCGCGAGGAGTTGCTCGCCGACCCCAAGGAGGTCCAGGAGCACGCCCTGTCCGTCCGGCTCGCCCTCGCCCAACTGACCGGCATCTGCCGTTCCGGCAGTGCCGTCATCGAGGAGTTCATGACCGTCCGCGAACGCGGCTCGGTACAGCACCTGGCCTCCCGTATCGCCGGACGCCTGCGCGAGGGAGCGGGAGCCTGGGACGCCTTCGCCGCGCTCTTCCCCGCCGTCACCGTCACCGGGGTGCCCAGGGCTCCCGCCCTGCGGGCCATCCACCGCCGCGAGGAGGGGCCGCGCGGCCTGTACGGCGGTGCGGTCTTCATGGCCGACGCGGCCGGTTCGCTGGATGCCGCACTCGTCCTGCGGACGGTCTTCCGCCATCAGGGCCGCTCCTGGCTGCGGGCCGGTGCGGGAGTCATGGGCCAGTCCACGCCGGAGCGCGAGTGGGAGGAGACCTGCGAGAAGCTGCGCAGCATCGCTCCCCATCTCTCCGGTCTCCCCGGCGAACACATCACCTGATGGCCGAAATACGTGCGTAACAGTGTCCGGCTAGCCTCCCGCGCCGGAAGGGAGAACCGATGCACAACGGCACCACGGCCCTGCGGGTCCGCCCGGCGGAAGCCGGCGACCTCGGCGAACTCACCGAGATCTACAACCACTATGTGGTCCACACCCCGATCACCTTCGACATCCAGCCCTTCCGGGCCGACCAGCGCCGGGCCTGGCTGGAGTCCCACCAGGCCGGAGGGCGGTACCGGCTGCTGGTCGCCGAGGAGGCGGGCAGGGTGCTGGGCTATGCCTCCAGCAGCCCCTTCCGCCCCAAGCAGGCCTATGAAACCTCGGTGGAGACCAGCGTCTACCTCGCCCCCGGGTGCACCGGACGCGGCATCGGCGGCCTGCTCTACGCCACGCTCTTCGAGGCCCTGACCACCGAGGACGTGCACCGGGCCTACGCCGGGGTCACCCAGCCCAACGTCCCGTCCATGCGGCTGCACCAGCGCTTCGGGTTCCGCCGGATAGGCGTGCACGGGCAGGTGGGGCGCAAGTTCGACACCTTCTGGGATGTCGCCATGCTGGAGAAGTCATGCGACGGCGAGGCGCCACAGTGAGGTGGTCTCCGCGGTGCGAGCCGCGTGCAGGGGGTCGGTGGTGTCCCTCGCCCGTGGATGGCGCGGTGTGGTGTCCAGCCTGTCCAGCACACGCAGGCCTGCCGCCTCGAAGGCGGCCGGCAGCGCGCCACGGTCTCTGAGTCCGAGGAGTTCGGCCAGGTCCGACAGGATGAGCCAGCCCTCGCCGCCCGGTTCGAGGTGGGTGGTGAGCCCGTCCAGGAAGCCATGGAGCATGCCGCTGTCCGGATCGTAGACGCCCTGCTCGAGGGCGGAGGACGGCCGGGCCGGAATCCAGGGCGGGTTGCACACGATGAGCTCGGCGCGGCCTTCGGGGAACAGGGCGGGGCCCACCACATCGACCCGTCCGGTGAGGCCGAGGCGGTGGACGTTCTCCCGGGCGCAGGCCAGCGCGCGCGGGCTGCTGTCGGTGGCCATCACCCGGCCGACTCCCCGGCGGGCCAGGACGGCGGCGAGCACTCCGGTCCCGGTGCCGAGGTCGAATGCGGTGCGGGGTACGGCCGGCAGCGGCGCCTGTGCCACCAGGTCCACATACTCCCCTCTGACCGGGGAGAACACCCCGTAGTGCGGATGAATACGGGCGCCCAGAGCGGGCACGTGCACCCCCTTCTCGCGCCACTGATGTGCCCCGACCACACCGAGCAGCTCCCGGAGGGAGACCACCGAGGGCTCTCCCGGCGGACCGTAGGCCTGTATGCACGCCCGACGGACGTCGGGGGCCCTGCGCAGGGCCAGGCCGTGGTCGTCCTCCAGCAGCACCAGCAGCATGCCCAGCACCCGGGCGCGGTGACGGCGGGCCCGGCGGTGCGCCCGGAAGGACTCGGCCGTTCCGGACTCCGCTGGGGGAGTCTTCCGGTCGATGCGGCGGCCCATCGCCTGGAGCAGTTGCCGGGCCTGGTGGAAGTCGCTCCCCCGCCACAGCAGGGCGGTGCCTTCACAGGCCAGGCGGTAGGCCGTGGCGGCCTTCAGGCGGTCGTCCGCGACGACGACCCGGCGCGGAAGCGGTGCTCCACTCTCGGAATGCCAGCGGGCGGACCGGCCGACGTCGGCCTCGGTCCAGTGCAGAGTGGACATCAGTCGTTCCTCGTGGGCAGGGTGTCGGCGAGGCGCTCCGGTGCGGCCTGCCGCCAGGAGTCCACCAGAATATCGCGCAGCTCGTCCAGGTCCTCCAGGGCGGCCAGCCGCACCCGCACCCATGCGGAACCGGCCTCGTGCGGCGGCACCCAGAACTTCTCCGGCTCCGCCGCGATCAGTTCCGCCCGTTCGTGCCGGGGGCACCGGACGGCGATGGACGTCTCGTCGTCGGGGACGGTGAGGTACATCTTCCCGGCGACGCGGAAGGTCGGCATGCTCCATGCCTCCTTCTCCACCGTCTCCGGGAGGGAAAGCGCGATACTGCGGACATTCCGAGCATTGATCATGATCTCTACATTAGACAGACGAAGAGGCCCTGTTCGCCCCGCGTACCACCCGGCGTCACGGTGCCGCCATCGCTTCTTCCGCGCGCCTCGCTCTCCTTGGGATGCTCCACTCGCTGCTGTCCCCCACACCCGCAGAGGTCACCGTGCCCATGCCAGAACTCAACCGACGGCGCTTTGTACAACTCGCCGGAGGCACCGCCGCCTTCACCGTGCTGTCGGACAGCATCGCCCGGGCCGCGTCCATTCCCGCCCGGCGCCGCACCGGCAGCCTCCGGGACGTCGAGCACATCGTGGTGCTGATGCAGGAGAACCGGTCCTTTGACCACTACTTCGGCTCGCTGCGCGGGGTGCGCGGGTTTGGTGACCCCCGGCCCGTGACGCTGCCCAGCGGGAAGCCGGTCTGGCACCAGTCGGACGGCACCAAGGAGGTGCTGCCGTTCCGCCCCGCGGCGGACAACCTGGGACTGCAGTTCATCCAGGACCTCAACCACGACTGGGCGGGCGGGCACAAGGCGTTCAACCAGGGCAGATACGACCAGTGGGTGCCCGCCAAGACGGCGACGACCATGGCGTACCTCACCCGCGAGGACATACCGTTCCACTACGCGCTCGCCGACACTTTCACCATCTGTGACGCGTACCACTGCTCGTTCATCGGCTCCACCGACCCCAACCGCTACTACCTGTGGACGGGGTACACCGGCAACGACGGCACCGGCGGCGGCCCCGTCCTGGGGAACGACGAGGCCGGGTACGGCTGGACGACCTACCCCGAGCGGCTGGAGAAGGCCGGGATCTCCTGGAAGATCTACCAGGACGTCGGCAACGGCCTGGACGCCGAGGGTTCCTGGGGCTGGATCGGCGACGCCTACCGGGGCAACTACGGCGACAACTCGCTGCTGTACTTCGACAACTACCGCAACGCCAAGCCCGGTGACCCACTCCACGAGAAGGCCCGCACCGGGACCGACACCAAGAACGGCGGCGGGCTCTTCGACGTCCTCAAGGCCGATGTGCAGGCCGGGCGGCTTCCGCAGATCTCCTGGATCGCCGCGCCGGAGGCCTTCACCGAGCACCCCAACTGGCCCGCGAACTACGGCGCCTGGTACGTCGCGCAGGTACTGGACGCGCTCACCGCCGATCCCGAGGTGTGGAGCCGGACGGCGCTGTTCCTCACCTATGACGAGAACGACGGCTTCTTCGACCACATCGTGCCGCCGTACCCGCCGTCCTCCGCCGCCCAGGGCCGGTCCACGGTGGACGTCTCCGCCGACCTCTTCGCCGGGAGGGGCGGCTATCAGGCGGGACCCTACGGCCTGGGTCAGCGCGTTCCGATGCTGGTGGTCTCGCCGTGGAGCACCGGCGGATTCGTGTGCTCCGAGGTCTTCGACCACACCTCGGTCATCCGGTTCATGGAACGCCGCTTCGGAGTGCACGAACCAAACATCTCGCCCTGGCGGCGGGCCCTGTGCGGCGATCTCACTTCCGCCTTCGACTTCAGCCATGCGCACGGCAAGCCCGCCGCGCTGCCGTCCACCGAGGGCTACCGGCCGCCGGACCGCAACCGGCACCCCGACTATGTGCCCAAGCCCCCCACCGTCGGCAGCCTGCCCGGGCAGGAGCCGGGCTCACGCCCGACCCGGCCGCTTCGGTACGCGCCATTCGCCGATGGCACCGCCGGCGCCGTCGGGGACGCGGGCCGGTTCACCCTCACCTTCAGCGGCGGGCCCGCGGCCGGCGCCCAGTTCCACGTCAGGTCCGGCAACCGCGCCGACGGGCCCTGGACCTACACCACCGAGGCGGGCAAGCGGCTCTCCGACACCTGGCACACGGCCTCTTCAGGCGGTTACGACCTCTCGGTCTTCGGCCCCAATGGCTTCCTGCGGACGTTCCGGGGCACCGCCCGTGCCGCCGGGCCCGAGGTGACCGCCCGCCACAACGCGGCCACCGGCAACCTCGACCTGACCATGACCAACCACGGCCGCGCCGACTGTCACCTCACCGTGGGCAACGCCTATGGGAAGCGGGCCGAGACCTTCCGGGTGCGCTCCGGTGTCACCGTGCGCCACACGGTCCAACTGCGCGACAGCAAGCGCTGGTACGACGTGACCGTGGTCGCCGACCGGGACCGTGGGTTCCTGCGCCGGTTCGCCGGGCATGTCGAGACCGGGGCGCCCGGGGTGAGCGATCCGGCCATCGCCACCCACTGAGCGGCCCTCCTCAGCCACCCCCCGGCTGGGTGGCCCGGGCCAGCCGGGCGGCCTTGTAGGCGGCGGCCGGATCCGCGTCCGGCCCGGGGGCCGGCCGCCAGGTGCCGAGCCAGTCGGTGAACGGGTACCAGCGGCCGTCGGGCCCCAGCCGGAGCTGGACTCGGGCGGCCGGGTCGGTGATGCGGTTGTGGTCCCGTTCGAGCATGGACAGCTGTGCGGGCCTGATGGGCTGGATGGCGGCCTCGGCCCGGGCGAGGGTGTCCGGGTCGGCGGGCGTCCGGTGCACGGTGACCTGCACGCCGTCCGCGCCTCCGTACGTATGGGCGGCGATGAGGTGCCGCAGCCGGCCGGGGGCGAGCGAGAGGCGGTCGGCCGCCGCCTCGGCGTACGGCTCCCCGCCGGGAGTGGACAGCAGGCGCACGGCGTCGGTGAGCACGGCATCGGTGAGCACAGCGGCGGCCGGAGGGGTGTGGTCGCCGGACAGCAGCGCGGCCGCGCGCTGTGCCGCGTCCCGGACCAGCACGCCGAGGATCTCCAACGAGGGGGCGGGTGCGGGGGGTTCCTCCCGGCAGGTGTCCAGGACCGGTGTGCCGTGCCGGGCGTCGCTGCTCCGCGGCGGTGGCAGGTCGGGTGACCTGCGGCTCCAGCGGTGGTAGGCCTGCTCGGCGCAGACCGCCTCCCCGGCATCCTCGTCCACGGGGGCGGTGGCGGCGGCCCGCAGGTATGCCTTGAGGTGTTTGTGGGCACGGCCGCGCAGGGCCAGCAGCACGGCGGGTGCGGTGCGCGCCCGGTCGGCCAGTCCATAGGCCACGGCCGCGGAGTGCGGGCAGATGCCGGGGGCGGCACGGCAGGTGCAGGTGAAGACGATGTCGGCGGGGCCGGGGACGATCGGCCACCCCGCGGTGCGTGCCGGGTCGGCGAGCGCGTCGCTGAGGCGCTCGGTGCGCAGCACGGCGGCGAGTTGGGCATCCTGGGCGATCGCGGTGTAGATCTCGTCCCATTGCCGCCGGTCGAGGACCGGCACGGTGATCAGCGGGCGGATCTTGGCCTCGGTGCCGGGGGCGGGGATCTTGGAGGTGGCGACCCCGGCGCAGACATTGAGCTGTCCCAGCGTTCCGGCGAGGGCGCGGCCGGCGGTGAGGGCGGCCGGGTCGTCGGCGGCGGCCGTTTCGAAGGCCGTGGTCCAGACGGTGGCCCAGCGTGCGGTGGGGTGTTGGCCGGCCGTGCTCATGGGTTCCTCCCCAGGGTGACGAGGGCGGCGAGTTCCTGGTCGGACAGGGCGCCCAGAGCGCGTTCTCCGCCGGCCAGGATGGCGTTGTGCAGGGCGCGCTTGCTGTGCAGCAGGGCGGCGATCCGGTCTTCCACGGTGCCTTCGCTGATGAGCTGGTGGACGTGGACGGTGCGGTGCTGGCCGATGCGGTGGGCGCGGTCGGTGGCCTGGTCCTCGATGGCGGGGTTCCAGGTCCGGTCGTAGTGGATGACATGGGTGGCGCGGGTGAGGTTCAGCCCGGTGCCGGCCGCGCGCAGGGAGAGGATCAGGATCCGGTGGTGGCCGGCCTGGAAGGCGTCGACCATCTGCTGGCGCTGTGCGGTGCCGGTCGCTCCGTGCAGGAACAGGGGGTTGAGGCCGAGGCCGGTGAGGTGGGTGTGCAGGAGGTTGCCCATGACCACGTAGCTGGTGAAGACCAGGGCGGATTCACCGCGTTCGCCGATGGTGGCCAGCAGTTCCTCCAGCGCCTTGAGCTTGGCCGACCGCTCGGCGAAGGGCGGCTCGTCGGCTGTGGGTTGTGGGTTGCGGTTGTGCAGGTAGTGGGCGGGGTGGTTACAGATTTGCTTGAGGGCGGTGAGGAGTTGGAGGACCATGTTGTGGCGGCCCGGTCCCCGGGTGCCCTCGACGGCGGCCATCGCCTCGCGGACGTTGGCCTCGTAGAGCGCGACCTGTTCGGCGGTGAGCTGTACGACGCGTTCCTGGTGGACCTTGGGCGGGAGTTCGGGGGCGATCCCCGGGTCGCTCTTGCGCCGTCGCAGCAGGAACGGGCCGATCAGCCGGGTCAGCTGCCGGGTGACCGGGCCGTCGGTGTCACCGGCGGCCTCCCGGGTGACGTCCCGCGCGTACTGGGCGCGGAAGCGGGCCAGGGTGCCGAACAGGCCCGGGTTGGCCCAATCCAGGATCGCCCAGAGTTCGTCGAGGGTGTTCTCCACCGGCGTCCCGGTGAGCGCGACCCTGGTCCCGGAACGGAGTTCGCGCAGCCGGTGCGCGGTCCTGGTGCGGTGGTTCTTCACATGCTGGGCTTCGTCCGCCATCACCAGCCCCCAGCCGATGGCGGCCAGTTCGGCGTGGTCGCGGCGCAGGATGCCATAGGTGGTCACCACGACCGACGCGTCGGACAGCGTGGCCAGGGTGCGGTCGTTGCCGTGGTAGCGGATGACCTCGGTGCCGGGAGCGAAGCGGCCGATCTCCCGTGCCCAGTTGGTCACCAGCGAGGACGGGCAGATCACCAGGGTGGGGCCGGGGCTGCCGTTCTCCTTGCGGTGCAGGTGGAAGGCGATGCCGGTCAGCGTCTTGCCCAGGCCCATGTCGTCGGCCAGGCACACCCCGAAGCCGAGTTCGGTGGTGCGCGCCAGCCAGGTCAGTGCCCGGTGCTGATAGTCGCGCAGCCGGGCGGTCAGGGCCAGTGGCACGGCGACCGGCCGGCCGGCGGACTCGCCGTCGCGCAGGGTGGCGACCACCTCGGCGAGGGCGCCGGCCGGCTCGCAGGCGAAGTCCTGGCCGTCGACGGTGACGGTGCCGGACAGCGCGGCGGTCAGGGCCGCGGTGCCGGTGAGCGGTTCCAGCCGGCGCTGACCGGCGCGGCGCGCGGTGTGCGGGTCGACGAGGACCCACTGGTCGCGCAGCCGTACCAGCGGGCGGGTCGCCTCGACCAGCCGGTCCATCTCCGACTCGCTGAGCGGCGCCCCGTCCAGCAGCAACTGCCAGCGGAAGTCCAGGAGTTCGGTGAGCCCGAACCGGCCGTGCGCCGGGTCGCCGACCACGGTGCGGGTGCCGAGTGCGGTGCGCAGCCGCTCGGGCCAGCGGACCTCGACCCCCTGCTCGGCCAACGACTCCTCGGCCTCGCCGAGGAGTTCCAGGATGTCGGAGCCGGTCAGGGTCAGGCCGGTGGGCGGGTTCTGGTCGGCCAGCCGCTTCAGCGGCGGCCAGTGCCGCGCGGCCCGGCGCAGCGCCCGGACGGCCTTCGGCCGGACGGCCGGGCCGAGGCCCGGCGGGTGGGCGGTGCCCTCGAACACCTGGGCGGCCTCGGCCTCGTGGGCGGCGCCGTCCGCCGCGGGGGCGCCGGAAGGGCGCAGCAGCAGGGTGGCGCGCAGCCGGCCGTCCGCCGCGTCCGGTGCGGAGGGGGGGTGGATGCGCAGGACGAGGCCGGGGGGGGCGCCGCCCTCGCACCGGTCCTCGAGGGTGTCCGTCCACAGGCGCAGATGGTGGGCGGGGCGTGCGGTGGGGGTGACATGGGGCAGGTCGCCGAAGAGTGCCGGGGCGCCGGGGGGGCGCAGCAGGGCGTCGGCCAGGGCGTCGAGGAAGTCCCGCAGGGTGTGGTGGGCGGGCGGGATGCGGGGTTGTCCGCCGACGGCGGTGCAGTGTGCGTGCGGGGGCATCCGTTCGGCGAGTCCGTCCAGGGCGAGCCGGGCTCCGTCCGGGAGGGGACCGATGCGCCAGGTGTCCAGCCCGGCGGTGGTCAGCGCCGGGTACACCAGGCGGGCGGCGATCAACTGCAGGCCGATCCGGGCCGCTTGGGCCCAGGCCCGTACGGAGTGGTGGGCCGCCGGGTGGTCCGCCACGTTCAGGAGGGTCCCGGCCGCGTCGGCCAGGGGCAGTGCCCAGCCCTCGACCGGTGCGCGGCGCACGCCGTCCGGTCCGGTCAGCACCAGTTCACGGGTGGTGCGGGTGAGCGGTGCGGCCAGGGGGGTGGCGGGCATGGGTCTGCCGTCGGCCCGGTGGATGAGCAGCCGGGCGGCCCGCGGGGTGGGGCCGGGGAGGTACACCAGGGCACAGCGGGCCTTGAGGGCTTCCTCGGCGATGGACATCGCGGCGCGGCTCGCGGCCGGCGGCGCGGGGTTCTTCCGGGCGGCCGGCACGGTCGCCGCCCGGGTCGCGGGGGGCGGTGCCGGGGCGGTGCCGGTCGTGCAGAGGGCGCCGATGAGTGCGCGGGCGGCGGCGATCCGTGACTCCGCCTTCGTCCTGGCCTTCCCGGTGGCCTGCACGCCCGGGCGGCGGCCGCGGTAGTCGCAGCTCACCGTGCAGGTGATCGCCGCACGGGCGCCGGGTCCGGCCCGGTGGAACGCGTAGACGGGCTTGGTGATGACCTCGAGCTGGGTGTATTTGTTCAGGAGTTTCAGCGGGTCCTCCCCCGGTCCGGCGGGGGCGACCTGCTTTTCGCTCTCCGGCCGGTCGAGGACCGTCACCCGTGGTTCCGGCAGGCCGACCAGCCGGGCGAGCAGGTTCACGGCCGCGTAGTGGCGTGCCACCTTGTGGCTCTTGGCCTGCCGCGGGCTGCCGTGCACCGTGCCGTTGCCGGTGTCGAAGCTCGCCGTGACCGTGTGGACGGCCGGTGCGGCGTCGTTTCCGCCGGTGCCGTCGTGGTAGGCCGTGCCCGGGCAGGCGGTCCGTTCGGCGTGCCAGTGCAGGAGGGTTTCGGCGGTCGGGGGCATTCTGGCCGCGGTGTCGAGTGCGGCGCGGCGCGCCGCGGTCCAGGGCGGGCCGTCGGTGTGGAACAGGAGGAGTTCGACGTCGCGGTGGCGCAGCCGGCTGGACGCGGCCCGGAGCAGGATCTCCTCCAGGAGTTCCTCTCCCGGCCCGTCGTCCTGGGCGGCGCGCCGGTGCAGCAGTGTCTCGAACACCTCTTGGTCCAGGCCCGGTGGCGGGGTGCGGGAGGCCCGCGGGAGGGGCACCGAGGCACCTTCCAACGGGTCTGCCACGCCTGCCAGTCGGGACAGCAGGTTCAGCAGTGCACGCTGCCGGGCGGCCTTGGGGGTGGCGGCCGGGCAGGCGGCCCCCGCGACTTCGCGGCCGGGTGGGCCGATCCGGGCGCGGGCTTCGTGGATGGTCTCTCCGGTGGCGGTGCTGCGGGTCGATTCGGTGACGGCGGGCGGGGGCCACAGCTCCATCTGGGCGTGCATCAGCAGCAGTTGCCCGGCCAGGTCGGGGCCCTGGGCGACCTGGGCGATCGCGGCCTCGCGCGCCGGGTGCCAGCCCGGGTGGCCGTCCGCGACCAGCAGGAGGATGCGCAGGTCCCGCAGCGACAGTCGGCCCTCGGCCGCCCGGTGGGCCGCCTCTGCGGCGAGGGCCGGGGCGAACTCCCTGTTGACGCAGGCCGATTTGAGGGTGGTGGACCAGTCGTCACCGTCCGGGGCCGGGGGGCCGGTCCGGACACCGGGCCGGTGTTCGGCCACCGGGTGGCGGCCGTCGTGCTCAGACGTCAAGAACAACTCCTCGCGGGCATGTGACAGCCGCCGGGCTTGTCGCGGCCCGGCACACCGCCGGCGAACACCTTCCCGGGGAGTCAACCAGAGCGGCCGGGCCCCGGGGGACGGAAGACCACAGACGCTCCTGAGGAGTCCGGGCGTGATCGATATGGCCAACCCGCCTGCCGGGGTTTGTCCATGCATGCAAGAAGTCGATCGCCTCTCACCCCGCAGCGACCGCGCACCCTCCCGCCACCCCAAGGAGTGATCGCGGAAAGTCCGGTCAATGACCGTCAAAAGCGCGCTTCGGATATAGGGTGCGACCCGGAGGTGCTTGATGTCCGAACGCATTGACGCGGTCGATGCCCTGATCGCCAGTCGGTCCGTGCTGCCGCCGCCCGCCGAGCGGGAACGGCTGCGCAAGGCGCACGGCCTGACCCAGGACGAGGTCGCCGAGGCCCTCGGAGTGCGCCGGTCGACGCTGGTGAGCTGGGAGAACGGGAAGACCGAGCCACGGCCCCCGCAGCGCGACGCCTACGCCCACCTCCTCACCGAGCTCGCCAGGCTGTATCCGCCCAACGGCACCGCTCCCGCACAGGTCACAGCCCCGGCACCGCGGACGCCCCCGCCCACCGCCCCGGCACCCCGAGCAGCGCCGGCAGCACCTGCGCCGGCGGCGCGGCGCCCGGCGCGGCAGGCCGCCCCGGCCCGTACCGCCGCGCCCGCGACGGCCGTTGACCCGCGGTCCGTTCCGTCCGACGCCTTCGCGGACGGCCCGTTGACGGTGCTGGACGGCGACGGCAACGCCTACTGCCCCGGCGGCCTGGTGCTGGACTGCCCGGCCCGGGACCTCCCCTCGCTGGTCGACTGGGCCCTGAACCAGGCCCGGCTCGGAGCACCACGGCTGCACCGCTCGGGCAAGGACGCCGACCCGCTGGTGGTGCTCACCGAGGCGGCGGCCGTACGGCTCGGCCTCCCGGCCGAGCTCGAGGACCGCCGCAGCCTCCGGCTGCCCGCGGGCCACCCGGTCGTCAGGCAGCTCACCCGGGCGAAGTGGCAGCTCACCCGCCGGGGTTTCGGCCCCTGGGCCAGGATCCACCGCCCCGCCGAGGGCGGCCGGCGCCGCTGCGTCCAGCTCGCCGTGCTGCCCTGGGGCGCCCTCGACGCCCGTACCTGGGCCGACGCCGGACAGCTGCCGCCGGCCGAACTCGCCCGGATGCTCGGCGACTACGCGGCCCGCGTCATCACTCCCTGCGGCTCGAGCGCGGTGAGCGGCCTGGAGCTGATGACCGCGCTGCGCCCGCCGACCCGGGCCGTCCTGGACGAGGCGTCCGGCTCCTATGTGTCCGGTCCGATGCCGGGTTCGCTGACGGCCCCGGTGGATCCGGCCCCGCCGGAGGCCCCCGACGAGCACCCGCTGGTCGCCGCCCACCGCTCGCGCGGCCATCGGCACACCCCCGCCGAGGCCTTGGACGAGGAGGCCTTCGACTGGATCCGCGATCCCGAGCTCCTCACCGACGAGGAGTGCACCAAGGCCTATGCGGTGGGTCTCGATGTGAACACCGCCTTCCTCGCCGCCGCGAACCGGCTGACCGTGGGCCTGGGTCCGGCCGTCCACGTCAACGCCCCGGAGTTCGACAAAAGGCTGCCCGGCAGCTGGCTGGTGGACCTCTCCGCCGTCGATCCGGACCCCCGGCTGCCCAACCCCTTCACCCCGCACGGCACTCGCCCCACCGGGCCCGCCTGGTATGCCACCCCGACCGTGGCGTACGCGGCGGAGCTCGGCCATCCGGTCCGGCCGGCCGAGGCCTGGGTCCGGCCGGAGCACGGCGCCTATCTCGACCCCTGGTACGCCAGGCTGAGCACGGCGTACAAGGAGACGATGGCCGAACTCGGCGTCACGGCGGGCATGGACGAGCGGGAGTTCCTCGCCGCGATGGAGACCCACCAGCGGGCCGACCCGGTCCGGGCCGCGGTGCTCCGCGCCGTCAAGGCGACCGTCAAGGGCGGCATCGGCAAGCTGCGCGAACGGCCGCAGGGGGCGAAGTACCGGCCGGGCGAGCCCTGGCCCGCCCTGGAGCGCCCGACCTGGCGGCCGGACATCCGCGCCGCCGTCATCTCCACGGCGCGGGTCAATATGCACCGCAAGATGCTCCGGATGGCCTCCGTCGGCCTGTTTCCGATCGCGGTCCTGTCCGACTGTGTCGTCTATCTCTCCGACGGTCCCAGCCCGTTGGACTTCCTGCCGCGCACCGTGGACGGCAAGCCGCTGCCGGGCTCGTTCCGGCTCGGGGTCTCGCCCGGGATGGCCAAGTGCGAAGGAGTCCAGCCGTTTTTGTGGGCGGCCCAGCTGCTCGACTCCGGGCACAACCCGGCGCGCCACATCAAGGGCACCGACGCCGCGCTCGAAGGAGAGTGACCCATGGGCATCTTCGGCGACAGCCTCGACAAGGCCGCACAGAACACGACCACCCGCCCGATCCCCAAGACGGCCCCGGCCCAAGTGCGTTTCCTGGTCAGGAAGGAGAAGGGCTCCACCAGGGCGGTGGCCCGGCGGCTGGGCGTCTCCCAGCGCACCGTCGAGCGCTACCTGACGGGCGAGTTCACCAGGCCCCGCAGGGACCTCGCCGGCCGGCTGGCGGCCGAGGTCCGCAAGGACTGGCAGCCCCGGGTGCGCGAGCGGGCCAGGAAACTGGCCGCGACATCCGCCGGCATCACCGTGGAGACCAGGGCCAGATTCGGGTTCACCGCGGCCCCGGGCAGCACCGACGACGGCCGGGTCCGGCGGATCACCCAGCACCTGCCCCCGCGGTACGCGGAGCGGCTCTTCGCCGCCCAGGACGCCGGAGCACCGGACCGGGCGCTGCGGGACCTGGTCGCCGAGGGGCTGCAGGAGATCTACTTCAGGGACGACGGGCGCCGGGCGGACGGTCTGGTGGTCGAGTTCACCGATATCGACTATGTCGACATGGACTACTGACCATCGCCGCCCGCGCGGCACGCATGCCCCACCGACAGCGGGCTCAGCCGTCGGGATTGGCCTCGAGGCAGGTCAGTTCGATGTCGTCGATCATCGCCTCATGCGTCTTCCCGGTCAGCATGGCGACGTTCTCGATCCCCACGGCCATCCATCCCGCCAGGCTCATGATGAACACCCGCAGCCCGTCCACACCATGCTTGGCCAGCACCCGGTCGGCCGTCGCCAGCGCCTCCTCGGGCACCCGCTCCGCGGGCTCCAGGCCCACCACCGTCCGCATCAGACCGATCGTGGTGTGGGAGATCTCCGGCGCGATCGCCCGCAGCCGCCGATCCTCGTCCTCGTTCATGCTTCCCCTCCCATGCGCCGGTCGCGTGAGAAGCACGGTAGGGCAGACGGCACCCGGGCACCGACGCTTCCCGGAGGGAAAGCGCAGGGCCCATCGAGGATCCGTTCGGGTGTCACTCGTCACCGGGCGGCTCCTCGCGGCGGCCGGAGCGCGCGGCCCCCACCGCGGCGACGGTGACCGTCAGCACGCCGAGCAACTGCATCGGACCGGCCGACTGGTGCAGCACCGCCACCCCGACGACCAGGGCGATGGCGGGCTCGAGGCTCATCAGGGTGCCGAATGCCGAGGTGGTCAGACGGCGCAGCGCCACCATCTCCAGGGCGTACGGCAGTACGGGCATCAGCAGGGCCAGGCCGAGCCCTTCCAGCGCCAGGAGCGGAGTGAGGTGGGGCAGCGCCTGTGGCAGTCCGGCGAAGGCGGACACGACCGCTGCCACGGGCATGGCCAGCGACAGGCCGACCAGCCCGTCGAAGCCATCGGCGACCCGCTGGGTGAGCAGGATGTAGCCGGCCCAGCAGGCCGCCCCGCCCAGCGCGAACCCGAGGCCCGGCAGATTCACCGAGCCCTGCCAGGGCTCGGTCACCAGCAGCACCCCGGCGAACGCGAGCGGCGGCCAGCGGCGGGCGCCGGGCTTCAGCATCCCCACCGCCAGCGGGCCGAGGAACTCCACGGCCACCGAAGTGGCCAGCGGTATCCGGGAGATCGCCTCGGAGAACAGCAGGGTCATCCCGGCGCTGACCGCGCCCAGGACCGCCGGGCCGAGCAGCTGCCGGGGGCGCATGGTCCACACCCGGGGCCGGGCGATGACCAGGAAGGCGAGCGCGGCCCAGGTCACTCGCAGCCAGGCGGTGCCCGCCGGACCCATGGCCCCGAACATATGTATGGAGGCCGCGGCGCCCAGCTGGACGGACACCATCGACGCGAGCGCAAAACTCGCCGCGGGGCTGTGCCGCCGGGTCGGAGTCACCGTGATCGTCATGTCCGCCATCGGACCCCAGAGCAACCATCCGCGTCCACCGCGTAATTCCGTACACATAGTCCTGGAATCACGGATGGAATCGGGGACAATGGCCGGCATGGACACCCATCGCCTGCGGTTGCTCGTCGAACTGCACCACCGGGGCACCATGCGCGCCGTGGCCCAGGCCACCGGGTATGGCACCTCGACGATCTCCGCCCACCTCGGGACGCTCGAACGCGAGGTGGGCACGCAGCTGCTGGAGCATGCCGGGCGCACCGTGCGGTTCACCCCGGCCGGGCATCTGCTGGTCGAGCACGCCGAGCGGATCCTCGCCGCCGTGGAGGCCGCCCGTGCGGCCATCGGCCCCGGTGCGGCGCCCTGCGGGCGGCTGCGGGTGGCCTCCTATCGCAGCGCGCTGTCCGCGGATCTGCTGCCGATCACCCGGCAACTCGCCACCAGCCACCCGGACTTGCGGCTCGAGCTCCAGGAGCGCGAGCCGCCCGAGGTCGCCGCGCTGCTCGACGACGACGAGATCGACCTCGGCTTTGTCTACGACTACAACCTGGTGCGCAAGCTCCGTGACGACGGGGCGACCGTCCGGGAGATCTGCTCGACACCGGTGCTCCTGGCCGTGCCGGAGGGCGCGGACCCCGCGCAGTTGCCCTGGGTGGTCAACTCGCGCGGCACGGACGACTTCGAACTGGCCTTGCGCTTCTGTGTCCTGGCCGGTTTTGAGCCACAGATCGCGCACCGGGCCGACAGTCTCGACCTGGTGCTGGAGATCGTCGCCGCGCGCCTCGGCATCGCCCTGCTCCCGGCGTTCGCCGGCGCCCGGCCCGGAGTGAACCTGATCCCGCCGCAGGGGCTGGACATCCGGCGCCGGATGTTCGCCGTGACCAGGCCGGGCCGCCATCTGTGGCCGGGCGTCGCCCTGGTCACCGATCTGGTCTCGGCCCGGGCCCGGTCCGCCGCGAAGGAGGCCGGCGGCTCGGTTCCCGACGGGTGACGGGGTGGCCTGCAGCCGGGCGGCGCACCCGTCTTGTATACGGTGAACACGATCCCAGGACCCCGCTGTCGAGTGGTGAGGAAGAGACCGGATGGCAACTGCGCAGTCCGCTCCTTGGCGAAGAGTGGCCGTCGTCGGCGCCCTTATGCTGGCGGCGTTCACCTTCAACACCACCGAAAGCCTCCCCATCGGGCTGCTGAAGCTGATCTCGTCCGACCTCCAGGTGTCCCTGCCGGCCGTCGGCTATCTGATAACCGGCTATGGCCTGACCGTGGCCGTCGCCTCACTGCCCATCGCCCATGCGACCCGTGCGATCCCGCGCCGCCGGCTGCTCACCGCCCTGCTGGCCGTGTTCGTCCTGGCCAGCCTGGCACCGGCGGTGGGCTCCTCATACGGGCTGCTGCTCGCCGGCCGGGTGCTGGCCGCGGTCGCCCAGGCGCTCTTCTGGGCGGTGATGGGCCCGGTGGCGGTGGGGCTGTTCGCGCCGCGGGTCCGTGGGCGGGTGATCGGCGTCCTGTCGGTCGCGGGCTCGCTCGCCCCGGTGCTGGGGGTCCCGGCCGGTACCTGGCTGGGACAGCAAAGCGGCTGGCAGACCCCGCTGGTGGCACTGGCCGGGCTGGGGGCGGTCTCGCTCGTCCTCATCGCAACCCTGCTGCCGACCACCCGGCCCGAGGAGGGGCACGCCGCCTATGGGGCCGACCCGGACGCCCGCCGGTTCGGGGTGGTCCTGGCGACCACGGCGCTGTCGGTCACCGGCGCCTTCACGGGCTACACCTATCTGGTCACCTTCCTGGGCGAGGTGAGCGGCTTCTCCGACGCTTCGATCAGCGCGCTGCTGTTGGTCTCCGGCATCGCGGGCCTGGCGGGCGTCAGCGTCACCGGACCGTTCCTGGACCGTTTCCCGCGTGCGACGCTCGTCGTTCCGGTGGCCACCCAGGCGACGGGGCTGCTGGGCCTGTACGCCCTCGGCGGCTCCCGGGAGGCGGCGGTCGTCATGCTGGCACTGCTGGGGGCCTCGCTGGGTCCGGTCTTCATGGCCGGCCAGGCCCGGGTCCTGCAGCTGGCGCCGGGCCGCACGGAGATCGCCCTGGCCGCCAACTCCGGCGCCTACAACGTGGGAGTGGCGGCCGGCGCGTTCCTCGGCGGTGTCCTGCTGTCCGCCGTGGGGGTGCGCGCCACCTTCCTCGTCGGCGGTGTGCTGACCCTCGCGGCGCTGATCCTGCTGCTGAGCGAGCGACTGCTCCCGGCGGCCCGCACGCACCGCGTCACCACGGTTCCGGGCGGGGCCATCAATTGCGGCTGAACGCCGACGGCGGGGTGGCCGGTGGACGGTGTGCCGCCGCGATTTCTCCGGTAGAAACAGCGTCATGACGGCTGAACACGGCGAGTTGACGACCGCCGGCATGCTGCGGGCCAACGCGCGGAACTGGGACGCCCGCACCCCGGTGCATGTCGCCAGCGCTTTCTACGGTGCGGACGGCTCCCGGCCGGCCGACAGCTGGTTCGCCCCCTTCGAATGGGAGGACCTCGGCGATCTCCACGGCCGGAGCGTGCTGCATCTGCAATGTCATCTGGGCACCGAGACCCAGGCGTTCGCCGGGCATGGCGCCGCGCACACCGTCGGGCTGGACTTCTCCGGTGCGTCCATCGCCGAGGCCCGGCGGCTGGCGGCCGGGTCGGGGCGGGACGTCGAGTTTGTCCAGGCCGATGTCCATGAGGCCGTCGAGGCACTGCGGGGGCGGCAGTTCGATGTGGTCTATACGGGCAAGGGTGCGCTCTGCTATCTGCCGGACCTGCCCGGGTGGGCGGAGGTGGTCCGCGCACTGCTGCGGCCGGGCGGGGTGCTGTATGTCGTGGAGTTCCATCCGCTGCTCAACGCACTGGGCCCGGTTCCCTGCCCCGATGAGAGTCAATTGCTGCTGCGGCACGACTACTTGGCGGGCGGTGGTCCGATCACCCATGTCTCGCCCCACACCTATACCGACGGCCCGCCACTGCGGGAGGCCACCACCAGCTATGAATGGCGGCATGGCATCGGCGAGACGGTTACCGCCGTGATCGGCGCGGGGCTGCGTCCGGACCTGCTGCGGGAGACGGACCTGCTGCCCTGGAAGCGCTTCGGCACCATGCTGCCCGCGGAGAACGGGTGGTGGCGCCTGCCGCCGGATTCGGCACCGAGGATTCCGCTGATGTTCGCGCTCCGCGCGACCGCTTAGCCGACGATCAGCCGGTGGGCCGCGGCCTGGTGCCGTTCAGCAATGCCATGCCGAGTTCGGTGAGCGAGTGGTGCACGGTGTAGCCGGAGCGGCGGGTGCTGATCAGCCCGGCGCCGCGGAGCACCGTCGCATGCTGGCTGGCGGAGGCCTCGCTGACGCCGATGCGCCGGGCCAGTTCGCCCGTTCCACAGCCGTGCGCCAGCTCGTGCAGCACCTGGGCCCGGGTGCGGCCGAGCAGGGTGACCAGCGGGGCCCGGGTGCCTTCGTCCATCCAGTGGGCGCGGTGCGGGACCGGGTGCACCAGGACCGGCTGGGCGCCCGGTTCCAGCAGGGTGATGGGTTCGTTCGCACAGAAGAAGGACGGCACCAGCGTCAGTCCCCGTCCCTCGAGGTGGAGGTCCTGGGACAGCGGATAGGGCAGCGACAGCACGGGAGGCTCCCAGCGTGCCGCCGGATGCAGTCCGAGCAGCAGCCGCTCCATGCCGCCCGCGGTCAGTGCGGCCACCCGGGTCGCGCGGTCGGCGGCGATGTGTTCGGTCACCTGCCGCCAGTACGGGGCGAGCGCCAGCCGGTGATAGGTCCGCATCGCCCGGCCCAGCGCGTCGAGCGTCCCGGTGTCGCCGTCGGCGAGCCGGGCGAGCTGCCCGGTCATCGGCCGTCTCGCCGCCGCGAGACGGCCGATGTCGGCCCGGAGCCGATGGCGAGGTGTGGCGAGCACGGTGTCGATGGCGCACTCCAGCTCTGCGGCGCCCGCCGTGGGGGTGAGAAAGTCCGCGGAATAGCCGGTGGGCGGCGCCAGTTCCCCCAGCAGCCGGGCGTGCGGCGCGGGCAGGCCGTCGGTGAGCCTGCGCCGTACGGTTCCTCGCCAGCGTGCGAAGCCGTCGGCGGCCGGACGGGCCGCTTTTGTCTGCACCAGGTGGACGCTGAGCAGGGTCTCCCACAGCACATCGGGCCCATCGGCGAGCCGGGTTCTGAGCAGATCCGCCCCGGTGAAGTGGATACGCAGCACCATGTGTGACCAGACGCGGCCGTCCGCTCCGGCGGTTGCCCAGGGCCACGGAGCCACTCCTTCGAGTGAAGACCTTGGGTGAGCGGCGGCGGCCGGTCAGCCTCGGGGCTTGGTCAGCAGCAGTTCGGTGTTGTGATCGGAGGGGCTGCCGAGCTTCTTCGCCGGGGTGGCATGGGGGTCGTTGTAGGACAACTCACGGTAGAGCGCGGCGAGTCCGGCATCGGAGGTGTCGCCGAAGTCGGTCGGGTGACGAGCGGCGGACTCCACCAGGGTGGTGAACAGTGACAGGGTGCCGTCGCCGTTGTCGGCTATCTCGATGATCCGGGCGTGCTGCGGGTAGTCGATGTGGGAGGCGGTGTTGATCTCCCAGAAGGCGCGTTCCGGCGTCGCATGGCCATGGGCGAGGACGCGGTTCTCATGGGTGTGGCCATTGACCCAGGCGATGACGTTGGGGTAGCGCTGCAACAGTGCCACCAGTGCGTTGCCGTCGTGGCGGCCCTCGAACGGGTGGTGCGGGTCGGGCAGCAGATTGCCCATGCTGGCGCTGGTGTGGTGGCTGAAGACGACCACCAGTTGCCGGGACCCGCCGCCCTTGACCAGGCGGCCGTCGGAGTCGTACCAGTGGCCGCTGTGCGACCGCAGGACGGACTCCAGCCACTTCAGCTGGGTGGTCCCGATGGAGCCGTCGGCGAATCCGGCCGGGTTGGTGGTGTCCAGGCTGACACCCAGCACGCCGTCCGCGAGCGGGAAGGTGTAGTACAGCCGCCCGCCGGCCGCGGCGGACGCCGTGAAGCCGTGGCCCACCGGACCGGGGCCGGTGTACGCGGGGTTGAGGTGGGCCTTGGCGAACTCCGCGGGGGTGAACGGCGCGCGCCGTGGATCGGGGGTGATCCGGCGCACCGGTCCGGCGTTCTTCAGCAGCCGGGCGAGCCGGGCGACGGCCTCGGCGGGATCCCTGCGCAGGGCGTCGGCCAGCTTGGCGGCGTCGGCGTCGTCGCATCCCTCGAGTTTGCGGTCGCCGGTGTAGAGGGAGTGCAGCAGGCCGAGGTCCGGCAGGGTGCCCTCGATGCTGTCGTCGTGGTTGCCGATGGTGCTGTACCAGGGGGTGCGCAGGCCGGGCGCGGTGAACGGGCGGCCCGCGGCGGAGAGATAGCCGGGCACCTCGGGGAAGCCCTTGGCCTTGTAGGAGTCCCGGAAGGAGGATTCCGGGTTCCAGTACTCGGCGCTGCCGGAGTTCTGCACGCCCTCGTAGCGGGTGGGGTCGCCGCTGTTGGGGGTGATCGCGCCGCCGCTCATCACCGTGAGGTACCAGTCGAGTTCGATGTGCTCGTGGTTGTCGGTGTTGTCACCGGTCGCCATCACCAGGGAGAACGGCTTTCCGGTGAACGGCCCGCCGGGCAGCGAGTTGATCCGCTCCACGAGCGAGGAGGCGCCGCGTACGGTCAGCGCCTCCTGGGGGCGGTGCGCGCTGTCGTTGTAGCGGGCGAGGTACTCGAACCGCACCGGCGACTCGGTGTCGACCAGGTGCAGATCGGTGAACTGCACCAGGCTGGCGAGCCCGGTGCGCCGCCCGTCGCGCGCGGGGGCCGCCGCGGCCAGGTCGGTGCGGACCACCAGCGGCCAACCGGGGCCGGAGCGCAGGCGTTTGTAGGGGCCGCTGCCCGTCGGGGTGGCGACCTGCTCCAGCGTGGTCCCCTCGGTGCGGACGGCACGGGCGGCGGTGGCCGCCACGGCGCGGTCGTGCGCCGAGGCGGTGGCGAACCGGCTGTCGGCCAGGGTGAGGGCCGCGGCGGAGGCCGCCGCCGCGGCACCGGTGAGCAACTGGCGTCTGCTGTATGCGGGCATGCGGCGTTCTCCTGGGTCGCATCTCGTTACCGGCGAGTAAATATTCGCCGGTCAGCCTGGCGGCCGGGAACGGCCATTCCGTGAACGATGTGGGAAGAAATGGTGAGCAGCGGTTGTCGGATGGCCGCCGCCGCTCGATCGCCTGCGGGTAACCGCCCGGTCACCGCAGGTCCCACGGGGGGTCATCTCCCCTTCCCCGGGCGTGCTTAGCGTCCCTGCATGACGACCTTTCAGGCGTCACCGGTCCGTCTTCGCGTACAGGCCCTGGCGATGCTCATCGCGCTGGCGGCACTGTGCGCGGCGGCCGTGACCGGCGCCGTCATCGTGCGCGGTGCTGCCGCCCGGCTGCGCGACACCGTCGCCGGGCGCGCGGCGACGGCCGCCGAACTGCGCTTCGCACTCGCGGACCTGGACGCCCAGCACGCCGACTCCCTGGTTCCGGGCCACTCCGCCGACCGCCCCGCCGTGCTCCCGCCCGGCCGTTCCGCGGAGGACTATGGCGTCGGCAACCGGCTCCTCGCGCTGCTCACGGCGCAGCAGCGGCGTGCCGAAGTCAGCGATCTGCTGCGGCGCCTGGGGGCGGACCGGGACGAGGGCGGCCGGATCCGCTCGCTGTTGGACGGGCTCGGCCGCTATGACGACCTCAGCGGGCGCAGTGCCCAGGCGGACGAGCGG
This sequence comes from Streptomyces xingningensis, assembly GCF_054957865.1. Classification (NCBI taxonomy): domain Bacteria; kingdom Bacillati; phylum Actinomycetota; class Actinomycetes; order Kitasatosporales; family Streptomycetaceae; genus Streptomyces; species Streptomyces xingningensis. The sequence continues at coordinate 22,851 of NZ_JBDJPF010000050.1, read as the reverse complement.
CAGCCCGACCGTCCGGCCGGGCATCCGCCGGAGGCCGCCGTGATGGTGTCGGCCGAGGCGGCCGAGGTGATGCACACGGTGCTGCTGCCCACCGTCGCCGCGCTGTCGGGTGGCTATGAGCGGCAGGCGGCTGCCCTGGAGAACCGCGCCCGGGACGCCGCCGGGTTCGCGGCCTTCGCCACCGGTGGGTGCGGTCTGGGGGCGCTCGCGGTCCTGGGTTACTGCCAGTGGCGACTGGCCCGCCGCTACCACCGGGTGGTCAATCCGCCGCTGTTGGCGGCCACCCTCGCGGCCGCCGCGATCACTCTGGCGGGTTCTTCGTCCTTCCTCTCGGCGGCCGACGATGCCCGGGCGGCCGGCCGCGACGGTCTGCGGCCGTGGTCGCGGCTGGCCGAGGCGCGCGCGGTCGCCGCGGAGGCGGCCGCCGCCCAGGGGCGTTGGTTCGTCCGCGACGCCCGTACCGGTGCGCTGGAGAGCGCGCGGTTCGACACCCTGGCCGGCCGGCTCGACGCGCTGCTGGCTCCGGACGGCGAGGCCACCGCCGCCCAGCGCCTGGCGTACCGGGACCTGTCCGTCCGCTATGGGCACTTCCGCTCCGATGACCGGCATCTGCGGGAACTGCGGTCCGCGGGGCGGCTGGAGGAGGCCACCACGGTGCTCACCGAGATCGGCCGGGGGCGGGTCGCCTTCGACTTCTGGGACTTCGCCACCGCCCTGGACCGCCTTGCCCAGCGCCGTCTGGCCGTCTTCACCGCCCACGCGGACGACTCGGGGGGCCGGTTGTCCGGCTGGCCCGCGGTCCCGGCCGCCGCGCTCGGCGCGGCGGGGGTGCTCGTCCTGGCCGGGGTGCGCCTGCGGCTCGTCGAGTACCACTGATCCGCCCGCGGCGATCACCTGGCCGGGGCGCGGCCCCCGGCGTACTCGCCCGGCAGATTCCACCGGCATGCGCGGCCCGCCGACAAGGTGCCCTGCCCCTTTCGGACTAGTCCGAACTGACCAGGCCGGTGCCGGGTATCGGGCACAACGGCCGAAGCTCACGGGCTCCCGTCGTCCCTACGATGCTCGCGCGTCATCGACCTGCCCGGCCCTCGCCGAAGGGAAGCACCGATGTTGAAGCGAGTCCTGCTGTCAGAATCCGACCTGCCCGACCGTTGGTACAACATCCTTCCCGACCTGCCCGCTCCCCTGCCCCCCTCGCTCAACCCGCTGACCATGGCGCCCCTCAAGCCGGAGGACCTGGCCCCGCTCCTCCCCCGGCAGGTCATCGAGCACGAATTCACCCGGGAGCGCTGGGTGGAGATCCCCGAGCGGATCCGGGACGTCTACACGATCTGGCGGCCCTCCCCCTTGACCCGGGCGGAGCGGCTGGAGCGGGCGCTGGACACCCCGGCGCACATCTACTTCAAGTTCGAGGGGGTGTCACCCTCCGGCTCGCACAAGCCCAACACGGCCGTGGTGCAGGCGTATTACGCGGCCGAGGAGGGAGTCCGGCGGCTGACCACGGAGACCGGGGCGGGCCAGTGGGGTTCCGCGCTGTCGTTCGCCGGTGCCCTGTTCGGGCTGGAGGTGAACGTCTATATGGTCCGGGCGTCCTTCGAGCAGAAGCCCTACCGCAAGTCGCTGATGCAGAGCTGGGGCGCGCAGGTCTATGCCTCTCCCACCCAACGGACCAAGGCCGGGCGGGACATCCTGGCCGAGAGCCCCGATTCGCCCGGGAGCATCGGCATCGCCATCAGCGAGGCCGTCGAGGACGCACTGAGCCGGGACGACACCAAGTTCGCCCTGGGCTCGATCATGAACAATGTGCTGCTGCACCAGACCGTGATCGGTCTGGAGGCGAAGAAGCAGATGGAGATCATGGGCGAGTACCCCGACGCCGTGATCGGCTGCGTCGGCGGCGGCTCCAACTACGCCGGGCTCGCCTACCCGTTCCTGCGGGACCGGCTGACCGGCGAACGGCCCGGGACCCGGTTCATCGCCGCCGAACCCGAGGCCTGCCCCACCCTCACCCGCGGCAAGCTGGCCTACGACTACCCGGACACCGCGGGGCTGACCCCGCCGCTGTATATGCACACCCTGGGGCACGGCTTCATCCCCGGCGCCATTCACGCCGGCGGGCTGCGCTACCACGGCGACGCCCCCAGCCTGTGCCTGCTCAAGGAGCACGGGCTGGTCGAGGCCCGGGCCTTCCCGCAGACCGACATCTTCGACGCGGCCGTCCGCTTCGCCCGCAGCGAGGGCTTTGTCATCGCCCCCGAGTCCTCGCACGGCCTCAAGGCGGCCATCGTGGAGGCGCTCGCCGCCCGGGAGGCCGGGGAACAGCGGGTGATCCTCTTCAACATCTCCGGGCACGGCAACTTCGACCTGGCCGCCTTCGACTCCTTCCTGGCCGGCACCCTGGAGAACCCGACCGTCTCCGATGAGCAGATCGCGGCAAGTCTGAGCGATCTGCCGTCGCCGTCGGCCGCGGTCTGAGGCGCCGTCATGGTCATGATGCGCCCCGAACTGCGCGGCACCTTCGGCGCGGTGTCCTCGACGCACTGGCTGGCCTCGGCGGCGGGCATGGCGGCACTGGAGCGCGGCGGCAACGCCTTTGACGCCGCCGTCGCGGCCGGGTTCGTCCTGCAGGTCGTGGAACCGCATCTGAACGGGCCGGGCGGCGAGGTGCCGATCCTCGCCTTCGAGGCCGCCGGTGGCCGGGTCCGGGTGGTGTGCGGGCAGGGGCCGATGCCCCGGGCCGCCACCCCGGATGCCTTCCGGTCCCTGGGGCTGGCCCGGATTCCCGGGTCGGGGCTGCTTCCGGCGACCGTGCCCGGGGCCTTCGGGGCCTGGCTGAGGCTGCTGGCGGAGTTCGGCACCCTGCCCCTGGGCCAGGTGCTGGAGCCTGCCATCGGCTATGCCGCGGACGGCTATCCGCTGCTGCCCAAGGCCGCCGAGTCCATCGCGGTCCTGGCCCCGCTCTTCCGGGAGGAGTGGACGGAATCCGGGCGCACCTTCCTGGTGGGCGGCGCCGCGCCCCGGCCGGGATCCCGGATGCGCAACCCCGCGCTCGCCGACACCTACCGGCGGATCCTCAAGGAGGCCGAGGCCGCCGGGCCCGGCCGGGAGCGGCAGATAGCCGCCGCCCACCGGATGTTCTACGAGGGCTTTGTCGCCGAGGCCATCGACGGTCACCTGGGGCGTGCGGCCCTGGACGCCACCGGGCGGCGGCACCGGGGGCTGCTCACCGGTGACGACCTGGCCCGCTGGGAGCCCCGCACGGAGGCCACGGTCAGCCGCGGCTACCGGGGCCTGGAGGTGCACAAGCCCGGGCCCTGGTCACAGGGGCCGGTCTTCCTCCAGCAGCTCGCGCTCCTGGAGGGCTTCGACCTCGCGGCGATGGGCCTGGACAGCGTCGGTCAGCTGCACACCGTCACCGAGTGCGCCAAGCTCGCCTACGCGGACCGGGAGGCATGGTACGGGGACCCGGAGTTCACCGACGTCCCGCTGGCCACCTTGCTGGGCGACGACTACGCCGAGCAGCGACGGCGGCTGGTGGGCGACCGGGCCTCGGACACCCTGCGCCCCGGCGCCCCCGACGGCCGGCGGCCGTGGATCCCGGCGGTGGACCGCGCCGAGCCGCCCCACGGCCCGCACTGGCAGGCCCAGTTGTACGAGGGGCTGCCGACGGTGGCTCCCCCGGTGGTGGCGCTGACCGAGGCACGCGGCGACACCTGCTGTCTGGCGGTCACCGACCGCCACGGCAACATGGTGGCCGCGACGCCCAGCGGCGGCTGGCTGAAGAGCTCCCCGGTGGTCGCGGGGCTCGGCTTTCCGCTGGGCACCCGGGGGCAGATGGCCTGGCTGGAGGAGGGACACCCCAACTCCCTCGCGCCGGGCAAGCGGCCCCGTACCACGCTGAGCCCCACGCTGGTCCTGGACGAGGGCCGGGCCCGGCTGGCGTTCGGCACCCCGGGCGGCGACCAGCAGGACCAGTGGACGCTGGGGTTCTTCCTGGCCCACGCCGACTTCGGGCTCGACCTGCAACGCGCCACCGAGGCCCTTGCGTTCCACTCCGAACACGTCCCGGCCTCCTTCACCCCCCGCACCCACCGGCCGCTCGTGATGAAGGTCGAGAGCCGGTGCCCCGACGAGGTCGTGGCCGGCCTCGGCCGCCGTGGGCACACCATCGAATCCGTCCCCGACTGGTCGCTGGGCAGGGTGTGTGCCGTGGGCGTCGAGCCGGGCGACGGAATGGTCCGCGCCGCCGCCTCCCCACGGGGCGAGCAGGCGTACGCGGTCGCCAGATGAAAGGAACCCCGCTTCCCATGGACGCAGCACAGCGACCGGGCACCCTCCGGACCGGCCTGCACCATATCGCGGTGGAAACCGCCGACCTCGACAACTGCGTCGGCTGGTACACCGAGTTCTTCGGCGGCACCGTCGCCTGGACCCTTGACGACTTCTCCGAACTGACCCGCGGCCGGCTGCCCGGAATCGTCCGGCTGACCGAGGTGGTGGCCGCCGGCACCCGGTTCCATCTGTTCACCCGCTCCACCGGCTACGCCCGTCCGCTGCCGGACCTGCTCCAGTTCCAGCACCTCTGTCTGACCTCGGAGTCCACCGCCGAACTGGAGGGGTGGCGGGACCGCTGGCAGCGCCTGTTCGCCTCGGGGCGGTTCGACTTCGCCCGCCCGGAGCCCGCGACGGAGATCGTCGTGGACGGCGACGGGGTCAGCAGTTTCTACACCTACGACGTCAACGGGCTGGAGTATGAGTTCACGCACATACCCGCGGCAGCCAAGGGGCGGTGACCACACTGAACGCCTACTCGGCCACCGATCTGGCGGGGATCGCCGAGTTCGGCGGCCGTGCCTATGGGGTGGAACCCCTGGTGCTGCCGCCCGATCCGGTCCGCGGCGGTGGCGGTACGGATCCGGTCGAACGGTTCTGGGAACCGCCGAACGCCCTCGGCCCACCGGACTCCGCGGACCAGCTGTTCTGGTTCCGCTGGATCACCGGGCACCAACTGACCTTCATCCTCTGGCAGGAGCTGGGACGGCGGGCCGCCGAGGGCACCGCCGGCCCGGCACCGCCGGACGCCATCCGGGCGGCCGCGCATCTGATGCGGGGCTACTCGGCCATGCTGCTCTACACCGCGTCATGTCCCCGGGCCGTCTACCACCGGGTGGTCAGACCCGGCATGGCCCTCTACCACCCCGGGTTCAGCGGCGCCTGGGCGCGCGACTACGGACCGGTGCGGGCGCTGCTGCGCGGCCGCCTACCGGCGGGCTGGGACGGCCGGGCCGGCCCGCTGCTGCGTGAATGCGCGCTCAACGAGAGCCTGCACGAGGGCATCGCCGCCAAGCTGGTGCCGGGCGAGCCCTCGCTGCTGCAGTCGTCGGCGGGCCATGGCCGCAATCTGCCCCGGGACACCCGCGCGGCCCTTTTCGACACCTATTTCCTCACGCTCCGGGCGCCCTGTTCGCCGTCGGAGGTCACGGCCCAACTGCTGCGCCGGGTCGGGGCCGTGCGGGACGACCTGAGCAACAACGGCCTGTACCCCGACTTCGCCTCCAGCCGTCTTGAGAAGCCGGACGCGCTGGCCACACCGGACGTCGAGGAGATCGAGCGAGCGATAGCGCATCTCCTGAGCGTCATCGCCTTTGAGCGGATTTCCAGCGGCTGAGGAAGGAACCGGTTCTCTTGACACCTGATGTGATCGTGGTGGGCGGCGGCATCGCCGGCTGTGCCTGCGCCGAACGGCTGTCCGCACGCGGGCTGAGCGTACTGCTGCTGGAGCGCGGCCCGTTGGCGGGCGGAGCGACGGGGCGCAACCAGGGCGGTCTGCTGCCGAGTCCGCTGCCCGCCTGCGGCGGCCTGTACGCCGAGGCGGTCTCCTACTACCGGCAGGTGGCGCAGGAGGGTGATGTGCCCTTCCAACTGCGCCCGCACGGTTATCTGTTGGTCGCGAACGACGAGGACAGCATGGTCCGGGCGCGCGGCCACGGCCGGGCGCTGACCGAGGGCGGATTCCCTTCGCATGAGGCCGACACCCGTGAACTCCTGGAGCTGGAGCCCGGCTTGGCACCCGATCTGGCGGGCGCGGTGGTGGTCGAAGGGGCGCACGCCTTCCATCCGGTACTGGCCGCCACCGCCCTCGCCCGGCGGGCCCGGCGCGCGGGTGCCCGGATCCGGACCCAGGTGCCGGTGCGGGGGCTGCTGCGGGACGGCGACCGGGTCACCGGTGTGATCACCGACGAGGGGCCGCAGCCGGCGGGCGCGGTGGTGCTCGCGGCGGGCGCCTGGTCCAGGAGCCTGGCCCAGCAGGCCGGGAGCGACATTCCGGTGTTCGGGGCGCGCGGCTGGCTGGTGCGTACCGCGCCGGTCACCGGAGCGGTGTTCCGCCACACCCTGATGCAGTCCACCTGGCACGGCCCCGTGGGGCTGAAGCGGCAGGGGCCGCCGCTGCTCGAGGACACGGCCGACCCCGGTCTGACGGAGGCGGGCACCCAGGTGGTCTTCTCGCTTCAGCCGCTGCCCGGCGGTGAGGTGGTACTGGGCTCCAGCAGCGGTCCCGCACTGCAGCTGGACGACGTCCGGGACGGAGAGCGGGCGGTCTCGCTGATCTCGGCGGCCGCGGCGCGTCATGCGCCGGTGCTGGGCAAGGCACCGGTGCGCGCGGCGTGGTCGGGGGTGCGCCCGATGTCCCCGGACGGCCTGCCGATCGTGGGGCCCGCGCCGGGCGCCCCGGGGCTCTGGCTGCTGTCGGGGTACGGCATCGACGGCATGCCACTGGCACCCGGGACGTCCCGGCTGCTGGCGGACCACCTGGTGGACGGGCGCCGCCCGGCCGGAGCGGAGGCGTTCAGCCCCGGCCGGTTCGGCTGAGCGATGGTGGGAGGCGGCGAGCACAAAGCCGCCGTCCGCCGGGTTGGGAACATCTCACTCCTCGTCGGCTCGGCTGTCCGTCAAGGGGGCCGCCACGCTGCCGGCGGGGGCCGGGCACCGGCGCTCCACCAGTGACAGCAGCGGCCCGGTGGCGGCGGTGGTGACCAGTGCCATCAGCGCCAGTACCAGGAAGAGCCCCGGGGTGAGGATCCCCGCCGACACCCCGGCCTGGAGCACGGCGATCTCGGTCAGGCCCCGGGTGTTCATCAGTACGCCGAAGCGCAGGGCCGCCCGGGTGGGCAGCCGGGCGGCATGTGCTCCGGCGTAGCCGCCCGCCAGTTTGGCCGCGGCCGCGAGCAGCAGCGTCAGGAGCATGGTCACCCCGGAGAACCCGGCCGGCCCGTCGATGGCCGTGGCGAGCCCGGTGGTCACGAAGAACGCCGGAACCAGCAGCAGGCCGAGGCCCGCCACCCGGTGCACCACACGGGTTCGGTGCCCCCGGGTGCCGTCCTCGGGCACCGCCAGGCCGACCAGCACGGCACCGTAGATCGCGGTGAGTCCGGCGCGCTCGGTGGCGGTGGCGGCGGCCACCGCCACCGAGCCCAGCAGGACCGTGGCGGCGATCGGCCGGCGCGCGCACCAGGCGCCCACGCCCGGCCGGCCCAGCACCGCCCGGGCCGCCCGGGCGGCCGCGGCGCCGCCGAGGATCACGGCGACCGCCTGCCCGAGCCGTTGGCCGCCGCCGGCCGCCACGGCCAGCGCGGCGGCCAGGAACAGCCAGGTCAGGGCGTCGATGGACACCGCGGTGAGGACGGACAACCGTCCCTCGGGCGAGTCCAGCAGGCCCCGGTCGGTCAGCACCCGGACCAGTACCGGCACCGCGGTCACCGCGAGCGCCGCGGCGAGCAGCAACACCAGGGCCGCGGCGGGTGCGTCCCCCCGTTCTCCGGGGGCGTCCCGCCACACCACCCAACAGGCCAGCAGGGCCCCCGCCGCCAGCCCGGGCAGCAGGGAGCCCGCCAGCAGCCAGGCGTACGAGCGGGGTGTCACCTCGCTGCGGCGCGGCCGGGCGGTGTGCCCGGCGCCGGTGAGGTACAGCGCGAGACCGGCCACCCCGGCCGTGTGCAGGTGGTCCCGCACCGCCTCGGGCAGCAGCGTTGTGGTGACGCCGCGTCCGGCCACCGCCGACAGGGCGGGGACGAGCACCAGGCCGAAGGCGATCTCCCCGATCACCGGCGGCTGGCGCACCCAGCGGGCCGCGCCGCCGGCCAGCCGGGCCGCCACGAGCGCGACGGCCAGCACCACCGCGGCATGGAGCACGGTCACCACGTCAGTGCATCCCGGCGAGGTACTCCGCCTGGCCGGGCAGCGTGTCCACCAGGGTCCGCGCCTGCTCGCGCACCCGGTCCAGCTCGCGCCGGGCGCGGCCGGGGTCCAGCAGGTCCAGGGCCGGCGGATGGCGCAGCGGAATGCCGCCGAGCCCCAGGGTCATGCACACATAGGAGTAGGGCTCAAAGGCGTGGTAGTAGGGGTAAGTGGTGTCGTTGTCGGGGAGTTTGCTCTGCCACTGTGCCAGGCGCTGTGCCATGCCCTCGGGCAAGGGGCGGTTCTTGGCATCCCGCCAGTAGTCGTTGTCCGCGCGGGCGGCGCCCCGGTAGTGCAGGACCAGGAACTCGCGCACTCCCTCGATGGCCCTTGCGGTGCCGAGGTTGTAGCCGTCGCGCAGCGCCTGGTTGCGGTCCCGGCCGGGGAAGTATCTGACGAGCTGTTCGATCGCATGCTGGATGAGGAAGATGCCGGTGGACTGCAGGGGTTCCACAAAGCCGGCGGACAGTCCGATGCCCACGCAGTTGTGGACCCAGGCCCGTCGGCTGCGGCCGATGCGCATGCGGATGTGGTTGGCCTCCAGTCCTTCGGCCGCAGGGCCGATGAAGCGGCGCAGCACCCGTTCGGCCTCCTGCGGTTCGCAGTAGTCCCCGGCGTAGACGTATCCGGTGCCGATCCGGTCGTACAGGGGGATCGTCCAGATCCATCCGGCGTCCTGGGCGGTGGCCGTGGTGCAGGGCCGGATGCCGTCCCGGGCGGTGTCGGCCGGGACGCGCAGGGCCACCGCGCGGTCGTTGGGCAGGGAGTCCTGGAAGGAGATGAACGGCTCGTCCAGGGCCTGGCCGAGCAGGCGGCTGCGGAAGCCGGAGCAGTCCACATAGAGGCCGGCCCGCAGCTGTCCGTGCCCGGCGGTCACCAGGTGGTCGATCCGGCCCTGTTCGTCGAGCCGGACGTCCACGACGTCGTCGACGATCCGGTGGGCGCCGCGCTTGACGGCGTAGCGGGTGAGGAAGTCGGCGAGGAGGGAGGCGTCGAAGTGGTAGGCGTAGGGGAACTGGGTGTTCTGCTCGGCCAGGGTGGTGCGGTAGAGGGGGCGGTGGGGGTCTTCGGCGAAGTCCTGCTCGAAGAGCCTGCCGTCAAGATGGCGGGGAGACAACTTGGCGTCGCAGAGCCAGGGGATCAGGAAGCAGTCCCGGTCGAAGTGGCCGGTCGGGCCGATCCGTTGCCACCAGTCGGTGAGGGGCACTCCGTCCACGATCCGCATGCGTTCGAACGGATGGTAGAAGTGTTCTCCCGGTGCCCGCCAGTTCTCCAGCCGCACCGCCAGTTTGTAGGTGCCGTTGCACTCCGGCATCCAGTCGGTCTCGTCGAGGCCGAGGTAGTCGAAGAAGTGCCGGACCGTGCTGAAGGTGGCCTCCCCCACTCCGATGGTGCCGATCCGGCGGGATTCCACGACCGTGACGTCGACGCTGTCGCCAAATGCCGCCCGCAGGTAGGAGGCGGTCATCCAGCCGGCCGTCCCGCCGCCCAGGATCATCACGCTCTGTGTCATGGTCCTTGACCCTAGGTTCGGACCCGGTGCGGCGCCCTCGGCAGATCTGACGGATCCCGGCGGGGCCGCGCGCCGAAGGGACTAGGCCGAACTGGCCGGTGGATGTGGGGAATGTGCCGGCAGGATGTGGCGGAATTCAGTGCCGCCAGGGGAGATGGTGCGCGGGAGGATGCTGATGGTCCGTTCGTCCGGTCCGGCCGACTCCGGGAGGGGAGCCCCATGGAGGACAGTCCCGGTTCCTTACGCGTCTTCCTGATCGACGACTGTGCTCTGGTCCACGCCGGGCTGCTGGATACGTTTCGGGACCATCCGGATCTGCGTCTGGTGGGCAGTGCGCGGGACGGCTCCACGGCGCTGGAGGCCTGTCTGGACTCCTCCTTGGACGCGCTCGTCGTCAACTCCTCCTGCCGTTCCCTCGACATCGTCCACCTGATCCACCGGGCGGCCCACTACTCCGAGACCGGTGCCTCCCGAATCCTGTTGCTGACCAATGACCTTGACGATGCCGTCTGTCTGGAGGCGAGCAAGCTGGGTGCCGGGGGCGTGCTGCTGGCCTGGGAGGCACCGGCCCATCTGGTGTCCGCCCTGCGGCTCATGGCCCGGGGGTACCGGATCTGTGCACCGGGCCTCGGCCGGCCGCCCGGTGCACAGCAGGTCCGGACCGCCCACCGGGAGGCGCTGGACCTGCTCACCCAACGCGAGCGCCAGGTGCTCCAGTTGATGGCGCGGGGGATGAAGAACGCGGAGATCGCCCATGAGTTGGTGGTCAGCGAGAGCACCGTCAAGACCCACGTCCAGAATCTGCTGGTCAAGCTCGGTCTGCGCAACCGGGCCAGCGCGGTGGCGGTCGCCTATGAACTGGGCATCAACCGGACGGCGATGGCCGGTTGAGCGCATGGGCGGCGGCCCAGGTCAGTCGCGGCCGGACAGCGCCAGGTGGACGCCCAGACCGATCATCACCACCCCCGCCGCCCCGCCGATCACGGAAAGGCGACGGGGCGAGGCGCCCAGCCAGTTGCGGGCCGTCCCGGCGAGCAGACCCCAGGACGCGTCGGAGACCAGGGCGATCGACACGCAGATCATCCCCAGCAGCAGGAGCTGTACCGGAACGCTGCCCCCGTCCGGGTCCACGAACTGCGGCAGCACGGCCGTGAAGATCAGCAGCCCCTTGGGGTTGCTGACGCCGACCACAAAGCCCTCCCGCAGGAGCCGGCGTGAGGTGGCCGGCCGCTGGTCCGCCGCCTGGCCGACCGCCAGGTGTTTTCGGTGCCGCCAGGCCTGGACGCCCAGATAGACGAGGAAGAGGGCACCGGCGAACTTCAGCACCGAGAAGACCAGCAGTGAACGTTCGACGATGTCGCCCAGTCCAAACGCCACCAGGACGACCTGCACCACCAGGCCCGCCTCGTTTCCCACCGCCGTGGCCACCGCGGCCCGTCGCCCCAGCGCGACTCCGCGGCTGACCACGAACAGGACGCTCGGCCCCGGCACGGCGATCAGCGTGGCCACCACGGTCACGAAGACGGCGAGCCGATCCCATTCCATCACCGGCTCAGGGTATCCACCGGGTGTGCTCGGGAACACCGTCGAGCCGTTAGCCTGAGGGCACAATGAACCGATTCTCCACCTCCTGGGGTGACCTCGATCTCACCCGCTTTCCCGAGGACCCCCGTGACCGGCTGCGCGCCTGGGACGCCGCCGACGAGTATCTGCTGCGGCACCTCGGGGGAATCGACGGCGAGCCCATCGGCCTGTCGGGCACCGTGGCCGTCGTGGGCGACCGATGGGGTGCCCTGGCGACGGCGCTCGCCGGACACCGCCCCGTGCAGATCAGCGACTCCTTCCTGGCCCAGCAGGCGACCCGGGCGAACCTGGCGCGCAACGGGTTCCCGGCGGACGCCGTGCGGCTGGTGTCCACCCGGGACGCCCCGCCGGAGGGGATCGACGTGCTGCTGATCCGGGTGCCCAAGAGCCTCGCGCTCCTGGAGGACCAACTGCACCGGCTCGCGCCCCGGGTGCACTCCGGCACCGTTGTGGTGGGTGCCGGCAAGGTCACCGAGATCCACACCTCGACGCTCAAGCTGTTCGAACAGCTCCTCGGTCCGACCCGGACCTCACTGGCGGTCAAGAAGGCACGGCTCGTCTTCTGCACGCCGGACCCCGGCCTCGTCCGGGGTGCCAACCCCTGGCCGCACCGCTACGCACTGCCCGCCGACGCCGGGGCCGCGGCGGGCCTGACTGTCGTCAACCACGCGGGAATCTTCTGCGCCGACCGTCTCGACATCGGCACCCGGTTCTTCCTGCACCACCTGCCGCAGCGCCACGGTCCCGAACGGGTGGTGGACCTCGGCTGCGGCAATGGAGTCGTCGGAACGGCCGCGGCGCTGGCCAACTCCCGGGCCGAGACGGTGTTCATCGACGAGTCCCACCAGGCGGTGGCATCGGCCCAGGCCACGTTCGCAGCCAATGTCACCACGGGGGCCAAGGCCGAGTTCCTGGTGGGCGACGGTCTGGCCGCGGTACCGGACGGCACAGTGGACCTGGTGCTCAACAACCCGCCGTTCCACACCCATCAGGCGACGACCGACGCCACGGCCTGGCGCATGTTCACCGGCGCACGCCGGGTGCTGCGCCAGGGGGGCGAGCTATGGGTCATCGGCAACCGGCATCTGGGCTATCACGCGAAACTCCGCAGGCTCTTTGGCAACTGTGCGGTTGTCGCGAGCGACCCCAAGTTCGTGGTGCTGCGGTCCGTCAAACGGTGAGGGTGCTGTGAGGGGTTTTGTGCCCCGGTCCCGCCCTTTCACCGTTTCTTCCGGGGGCAGGCCCCCGGGCCCCCGCAATGCGGCTCCGCCGCATTGTCCTCAAACGCCGGACGGGCTGATTTCAGCCCGTCCGGCGTTTGAGGACAGCACGCGCAGCGTGCTGCGGGTTTGGGGCGAAGCCCCAGGAAACGGTGAAAGGGCGGGACCGGGGCACAAAACCCTACCCCTCCCCCTCCGCACCCATCCGTTCACGGACGTTCGCGAGGATCTCGGCCGCATCGGGCAGCCCGGCCCGCTCACAGCGGGCGATCGCCGCGGTGAGCCGGGCGGCCGCCGCCTCGCGCGCGCCCAGTGCGTCGCCCTCGATGAGCGCGGCGACGCGCACCGCCTCCGCGCGGGGTGCCTCGGCGGGCGGCCCGCCCGGCTCATACGCGGATATGGCCCGTTCCATCTCCGCGAGTGCCCCGGCGAAGCGCTCGGCCCCGGCGAGGGCGCGGGCCCGCTCGTAGTGGGTGGCCCCGGCCTGGTACCAGTGGACAAAGTCGGCGCCGTCGGGCACCGCGGCCCGTACCGCGTCGCAGGCGGCGAGATGCTCCAGGGCCGTCTCCAGGCCTTCGGGGCCCCGCTGAGCCATCGTCAGGCTCGCGAGCTCACGCATCATATGGGCGACCGGGCCGGGGTTGGGCGCGTCCCGGTGTGCCACGGTGGCCTGTTCGCATGCGGACCGGGCGGCGTCCCAGCGGCCCGCCCGGGCCAGCGCAACGGCTGCCTCGGCGGCGGCCAGGGTGAGGACGGCCCCGCCCCCGTCCTCCCAGGCGGCCACGGTGCCGGCCAGGCGCAGGAACTCCTCGGCGGCTGCCCGGTGTTCCTCCAGTTCGGTCAGCCCGCGCCCGAGGTCGAGCCGGATCTGGGCGGCGAGCCGGGGGTTGAGGGCGGTGGCCGCGTCGTCCGGCAGCAGGGACTCCAACACCGCGACAGCATCGGTCCGTTGCCCGGACCGGGTGAGGGCATCGGCGAGTTCGAGCCGGAGCTCCGCCGCCCCGTTGGCATTGCCCTCCTTGTCGAGCCGGGCCGCGGCTTCGGAGAGGTGGCGGACGGCGCCGGAGAGGTCTCCGGCATGGGCGCAGGCGTGGCCGAGCAGCCCGAGGGTGGCGGTCACGGGGTAGAAGGCGTCGTCGTAGTGCGCGACGGTGGCCAGTGCCTGCTGCAGCAGGGGCACGGCCTCTTCGGCCCGGCCCTGTTGCAGCCGGACCTGGGCCAGTAGGCCTTGCGGCCGTGGGGTCCGCCAGGGCTGGTCCGCGGCCTGCAGGGCGTCCAGCGCCTGCCGCAGATGTGCGGCGGCCTCGTCGAGTTGGCCGGTGCCGGCCGCGACGCCCGCCCGGTACTGGTGGGCGACGGAGCGCTGGTGGGGCACGCCGAGCCGGTCCGCCTCGGCCAGCAGGGTCCGGGCCAGGGTGTCGAACCGTTCCCGGGCGGCCGGGGAGATGTCCGCCAGGTCCCGCATGACCTCGCTGTTCGCGGCGTGCACCTGGCACTGCAGCACCACCAGGTACTTCTGGGCGGCGGTGGCAGGGGCCTCGTCGGGCGTGCCGGCCGCCAGCAGCCGTTGCGCATCGCGCAGGGCCGCGTCCAGGGCGTCCCAGTGCACGGCCTGGGCGGTGGGCTCATCGAGGGAGGTGCCGGACGGGCAGGCCGCGCGGGCCCGGGCGGCCACCGCGTGCCAGGGCATGCCGATGCCCTCGAACAGCTTGGCGGCCTCGGCCATCGCGGCCCGTTCCTCGGCGGGCCGGTCCTGGTGGGAGGCGGCAAAGGCGCGTTCCTCGGCCAGTTCCGCCCGGAGACGGTCCCAGGGTCCCAGTGCGGGGTCATGGACGTAGTCCGGGGCACCGACCCGCTCGGCGATCCGCTTCCACAGGGCGGTGTCGCCCGGGTGTCCTTCGGCCGCCATGCTCCGGGCCCGGGCGACCAGGGTCGCCAAGTCCTCGGGGACGGGCGGCCGGAGGGCCGGCGCGGGCGTGCCGGGGACGGTGGTGGCCCGCAGTCCGAGGGGCAGCGGCTCGGCCGTCAGGGGTCGCCGGGCCAGCCGCTCGCGCCGCCGGTCGCCGACCTCGGTGGTGCCGTTGCGCGTGTCGAAGGCCTCGGCCAGTGGTCCGGCCTCGGTGGCGGCGTGGGCGAACAGTTCCCGGGCGGTCCAGGCGCGGCCGATCGGGCCGGGAACGGCCGTCGCGGCATGCCCGTCCTCGACGAGCCGGTGCATCAGTGCCTCGACGCCGGTGAGGAAGGAGAGGTGGGACCACGGGGCACCGGTGGCTTCGAACAGCGCCCGGTTCTCCGCCAGGATCTCCAGCCCGCGGCCCTCGTTGCGGGTCAGCGCGCAGAATTCCAGATGCAGGCCGATCTCCTCCGCCATGCCGGTCTTGCCCCGGGCGGCGCGGTAACCGGACAGGTGGTGGGAACGGGCCTCGTCGGCCCGTCCCTGCCGCAGCAGCGGCAGCAGCACATGGGCCTGGCTGATGCCGGGCTCCTCCCGGCAGGTGGCCTCGCCCTCGAAGACTGGCCGCCAGGTCTGCAGCGCCTGCCGGTCGTCGCCGGTGCGCACGTGGTGCAGGGCGCGGTGGCGGATCTCGCAGGCGTGGCAGTCGCTCAGCTCCGTGCGGGGCTGGGTGGTCCAGGCCTCGAAGTCGGCGCGGGCGTTGGTGCCGGTGTGGGCGGCGACCTCGTAGCGCATCGCGGCCACCGGCTGCTGTCCGTGGCCCGCGGCGCGGTAGCGGTCGCGCATCTGGTCGATCCACCCGTTGATCGCGGTCAGCGGGACGTCCGGTACCTGCAGCAGCGAGGTGGTCACCCACTTGAAGCGCCACAGGACCTGGCGGGCCTCCCAGTCGTCGAAGCTCTCCGGGGCGGTGTCCTGCAGCTGGAGGACGCGGGCGAACACCACCGGCGACTTGCGATACTCGCCGGTGAACTCATAGGCGGACATCAGCTCCAGCAGCGCGGTGACCAGCAGGCCGGGCTCGGGCAACTGCTCGGCCGCCTCGACCAGTTCCTCGGCGGCGACGGTGCGCTGCGGTCCGTACGGCCGCTCGGCGTTCTCGCGCAGCGCTTCGAGCACGGCGTCCGGGGTCTGCAGCATTACGCGTCCTTCCGGGGCCCGGTGGCGCCCTGGTCGTGCATGGCGTGGGTGAGCAGGCCGATGAAGGCCCGGTTGAGCAAGGCGCTCTCGGCGGCGCGCAGCGGGCGCCGGGTCAGCAGCAGCGCCTGTCCGTAGAGCGCCTCGGCGGCGGTGACGGCGAGCCCGCGTTCGGTGATCGTCGCGGCGCGGCGCACCAGCGGGTTGAGGTGGTTGAGGACCAGTTGGGCGCGGGGGGTCTCGGCCCGCAGGGAGCCGAGGATGTCGGCCCACAGTCCATCGCTCTGGCCGGCAAGTTCGGCCCGGGTCCGCTCATGGCGGGCCTCCCGGTTGTCCAGCAGCAGCGCGGGGGCGGTGACCGGCTGGAAGCTGCGCAGGACGACGTCGCAGTCGTACTGGCCGATCGCCTCGCGGGCCGTGGCCAGGAAGGCGGCGGCGGAGAGTTCGGCGGCGGGGTCGACGGGGTCCAGGTGCGCGGTGACCGTGTCGGGGTCCAGGTCGGTGACGCTGGTGCCGGGGCGGATCTCCGGCAGCCGGTGCACCAGGTCCCGGTCGTAGGTGTAGCCGCCGTTGATCACGCCCAGGCCCGCGGCGGCGGCGATGGGCGCGACCTGCCGGAACTCCTCGACGCTGCGGGTGACCAGGACGGTGGGGTGGGTCCGGGTGAACTCTTCCAGGGTGATGTTGCCGTCGGTGGTCTCGAACGGCAGCCAGGGCAGCAGCATGCGCAGCAGCTCGTCGTCGTAGCGGGCGAGTGCCTTGACGGCGAGGTGGTGGATGGTGATGAAGCGGTGCAGGAGGTTGGGGTCGCTGGCGGCGAGGCCGGTGAGCCAGTCGCGGATGCGTGCGCCGAGGGCGTCGCGGATCGCGGCCAGGGTCTCGTCCTCGTAGAGCCCTTCGCGGGAGGCGGTCGGGCGCAGGCTCGGGGTGTCGACGACACAGCGGACGAAGAACGCCCATTCCGGCAGGAGTTCGGTCGCCTGGTCGGACAGCAGCATGCCCTTGAGGTGCACCCGGTGGCCGGTGTGCCGGGAGGGGTTGACGGGGGTGGGCAGTACGTAGCCGACGCCGCGCAGGCCCGCGGCCGGCAGGTCGAGGTCGATGGTGTCCAGGGGGGTGAAGCCGAAGGTGGCGTCGCAGTACCGGGCCAGTGCCTCGGTGCGGGCGAGCGGCGAGGGGTGGCGGGCCTCCCAGGGCGGGGCCTCGTTGATCCGGGTGGTGCCGCCGTGCGGGTCGACGATGGTGACCTCGTGGCGCAGCAGGCTGCCGTAGTGCCGGGCCAGGGCGGCCACTTGGCCGGGCCGGGTCCATTCGCCGCTGTCGGGGCGCGGGGTGAGCCGTACGGTGGTGCCGGGCTCGGGCAGGGTGTCGGCGGGCAGGGTCCGGATGGTGTAGCGGCCGTCGGAGCTTCCTTGCCATTCCACGGTGGGTGCCCCGGGGTCGGTCGCGGACCGGCTGATGACGGTGATGTCGTCGGCCACCACGAAGCAGGCGAGCAGCCCGATGCCGAACTGGCCGATGAAGTCCCCGCGCGTCGCGTCGAGTCCGGTGCCGTCCAGGACTCCGTCGGTGACGCGCTTGGAGCTGCGGCCGATGGTGGCGAGGAAGGTGTGGACGTCGGCTTCGGTCAGGCCGATGCCGGTGTCGGTCACGGTGAGGGTGTCGCCGGTGCGCACGGTGATGCGGGCCGGGGAGCCGGGGGCCGCGGCCTGGCGTGCGGTGACCGCGTCGACCGCGTTCTGCAGCAGCTCCCGCAGATAGACCCGGGGGCTGGAGTAGAGGTGGCGGGACAGCAGGTCCACCAGGCCACGCAGGTCGACCTGGAAGGTGTGGACTGTCTGGGGGTGGGACACCTGGGGAACTCTCTCGGTCGACGGCTCTGCAGGGCCGTGGAACCACCACCCCCTGGAAAAGAATGATTATCATGGCGGCCGCCTGTGTCGCACCCGCAAAACCCCGGGACCGGGAGGCGTACGCGGTCAGCCGCTCCGGTGCGCGAAGCGGTCGGCCGCACGCCGGCCGCGGCTCTCGACGGGCAGCACCCCGGTGGCCGCGGCCAGCCCGGAGGGCGGCATCTCGGCGTAGATCGATTCATACGATCCCTCGGGCACGATGTACGCCTCGTGCCAGATCCCCACATGCTGACGCAGCTTGCCCTTGCGCTCCTTGCGGTTGATGATCGCCTGCACCCGGTGATGGAGCATGTCCGGTGCCGAGGCGTATGCGTAGAGCTTCTCCTTGGACTCCCAGTACTGGAGCACGTAGTACGTACGCGGCGATCCGGTCAGCAGAATGTGCCCGAGCAGCCCCCGGCTCCCGTCCTTGGCCAGTTCGCGGAGCAGGCGCGGCATGGCCAGCAGCACCGGTACCCAGTGGTGCACCGCCCAGAAGTGGTTGATGCGCATTCCGAGCAGCAGCACCACCACGTCTCCTTCGGCGGCTGCGGTGGTGCGGCCCGGGATCGGTTTGGCGGACATGCTGCCTCCAAAGCACTTGTTGGATAACGGAGTTATCCATGGGCGATGCTTGGATAATGGCGTTATCCGAGGAGGGGCACAAGGGATGCGGCTGACGGAGTTGAGCGAACGGAGTGGCGTCTCCACCGCGACGATCAAGTACTACCTGCGGGAAGGGATGTTGGCGCCGGGCCGTCGGATCGGTGCGACGACGGCCGACTACGACGAGCGCCATCTGCGCCGACTGCGGCTGGTGCGCGCGCTGATCGAGGTCGGCCGGCTCCCGGTGGCCACGGCCAAGGAGGTGCTGGGGCACATCGACGACGAATCGCTGGGCCGGACGATCCGCCTCGGCGCGGCGCTGTGGGCGCTGCAGCAGGGACCCGATCCGGACGACGGGGACGAGTCCGTGGCCATGGCCCGCCGCGAGGTGGACCGGCTGTTGCACACCCTGGGCTGGTCGACCGCCCGGGAACTGGGCGATCTGGCCCCCGACCACCGTTCGCTGGTGGTGGCGGTGGCCACGCTCATCCGGCTCGGCTACCCCTGGGACGCCGAGCTGATGGCACCGTATGCCCGGCTGATGCACCAAGCGGCCGTCCGCGACCTGGACTTCATGGAGAGCCATGCCTCCGAGGCGGAGCAGGCGGAGACCGCCGTCGCGGCGGCGATCCTCTTCGAGCCGGTGCTGCGGGCGCTGCACCGGCTGGCCCAGGAGGAGGAGTCGGCCCGGCGGTACGGGCTGTAGGGCGTGTCCGATGGGCCGCCCGGTTCAGACGGCGGACGGTGTGCGGACCCGCTCCGGATCCACCGCCCGTTCCGGTGCGCTCGGGGGGATCGGCCGGGGTGCCGGTCGGCGCACCGCGGCGAGGGCGACGCCGGCCAGCACGGTCAGGCCTCCGACGCCCGCCATGGGGGCGGGCAGCGCGCCGAGCAGCACCGCGTCCAGGGCCAGGGCGGCGACCGGCACCGCATAGAGGACAAGGGAACTGGTGGACGCCGAGGCCGCGTTGAGCACCCGCGACCAGGTGCAGAAGGCGAAGACCGTACAGCCGAGGCCGAGCCATAGCACCGCGGCGCTCTGCTGCCAGCCCGCCGCGACCACCTGACCGGCCGCTCCCGGGGCGAAGGGCAGCAGCGGGAGGAGCCCGAAGAGGCTGCCGTAGAAAATGCAGTCCATGCCCGAATAACGGCGCAGCAAAGGCTTTTGCAGAATAAAGGAGGTCGCCTGGGCGGCCGCCGCAAGCACGACCATGAGCATGCCCGGCCGCGATCCGCCGCCGCCTCCGCTGGTCACCGCGACCACCAGTGCACCGCACAGGGCCACACCGAGGCCGGCGACGCCCCAGGCCCCGGGGCGTTCCCGCAGCACCAATACGCCGAGCAGGGTGGCGAATACCGGGGAGGTGGCCACCAGCATCGCCGCCGTTCCGCCCTCGACATGACGCTCGCCCGCATAGAGAAGCAACTGGTAGGCGGTCATACCGGTCAGCCCGAATCCCGCCATGCGCAGCAAATCGCCGCGCCGCAGTCGGCTGATGCGGCCGGTGCAGAGACAGGGGAGCAGCAGCACCACGGCGAACACCAGGCGCAGCACCGCCATATCCGTCGGGGAATAGCCGTTCAGCGCGATGCGAATCGCCGGAAAGGCCGATCCCCACAGGATTGCTGTCGCGGCCATGAATGCCCAAGGAGTCGCCGCTTGGCGCTCGCCCGCCACGGAGGTACCGCCCATCGGTCGGAGAAGCGAAGAGGGCAGGAAATGCGGCCCTCTTCGGATACCGATGAAGCTACCTACATTTTCCCCATAAGTCGAATAAAGAATTTCGACAGAACCTCAAAGGATTTCTTTGGGGAATTCTTTCTCACCAGGGGCCGAGGGGGACCAGATAGGGGCCGACGGCGTGCCAGTCGTGGCCTCCGTCGGCGACCCGGTGGAAGAGATGCCCGCAGTACCAGGCCACCAGGTCCTGCCCGTTGATGTCCTCCCGGTTGAGGTAGGCGGCGAGTCCGTCGTCGGCGGCGCTGCCCTGCCTGCCGTGGCGGTCCTCGCTGTCGTGGTGGCGCAGCAGCCAGAGGTCGGCGTGGGAGAAGGCGTCGGCGGTGCCGTCGTTGGGCCCGGGGAGCAGATGGTATCCGCGCCCGCTGTCCAGGCCGACCACGGCCCAGCTGCGGCCGGAGTGCGGATTCTTCACCCGGCTGGTCTCGGTGGGGAAGGGGTGCCAGCCGGTGCCGAAGCCCTCGTCCGCCGCATAGGAGTTGTACTCCAGGGCGAGGTCGCGACGGGCGCCGTCGATGTCGAAGTCGAAGCGCCAGTAGGTGTGATGGCGGTGGTCGAAGGGACACTGCAGGCCCGCACTGAAGAGCCTGGGCATCACCACGCCGTTGGTCCAGAAGACCCAGCGGTGGGTCAGCCGGTAGGCGCCGATGGTGTGGTACGAATCCAGGCTCAGGGCGCGCTCACCGCGGTCGGCGTAGGAGTAGACACACACCCGGACCCGGGGGCAGCGGGTGGTCGGGTGGGAGTTGTCGTAGTTCAGGGGGTCCTTGTACGGGCCGCAGGGGCCGTTGTACTGCACGCGCAGCGAGGGCAGGCTGGCCTTGGCGAAGACCTGGTGGCCGCGGTACGCGGCGCGGAGGATCACGATGCCCTCCTCGTCCGGCGCGTCGGCCAGTCGCCAGTCGAAGGACCACAGGGGCCGGTCGGCGGGCCAGGCGATGCGGCCGGACTCACTCATCGCCGCCACCTCCCGGGTCCAGCACCCGCTCCTCACCGAGGTCCACGACGACCCGCACCCGGGGCAGCCGCCGGTCGGCGGGGCCGAATCCCACATAGGCGCGGCGGTGGCCGTGGTGTTCGTCGCCCTCGGCGACATCGCTGGTGAGCAGGACCATGGGCAGACAGTCGGCGGTCAGCCGACGGGCGACCTCGGGGTGGGCCCGGGCGATCTCGGTGGCGCGCTCGATCTCGGCGCCGGACAGGCCCGGCTGTGCCGCGCTCGTGGTCACTCCGGTGATGACGGGGGGTGCTCCGTCCTCGAGCGAGATCTCCAGCGTGTGCCGGTCGGTGTGGTCGTAGACCAGGGCGACCAGGGTGGGCGCGGTGCGGCTCTTGCCGTCGGTGCGGGCGCCGACCCCGAGGATGACGCTGCGGTGGCCCTCCAGTGCGGACCGGATCCGCTCGTCGGCCGCCAGCGCCGGGGCGACCCGGCCCAACAGCTCCTCGCCGACGGGCCCGGCCGTCCGCTCGCAGGTCACGGGCTCGGCCGGGGAGGGTGGGGCGCCGGCGCCGGGGATGTCCCGGATCGCGGGCTCGACAACCGGGGGGAACTCCCTGAGATCAGGTCGTCCCGGTGGTGGGCCGAGTCGGATCGTTGGCATGGAACACCCTCCCCTCCCGGAGCGCCGGCGCCACACTTCGCGACCGTGCAACTCCGATGATTCCAGAGTGCATTCACCCAGTCACCCACGGTAGCCAGTGAGTTGGTGTGCGGGCCGTCCGTGCACGCCCCGGCGCACATGGAGGGGCGCATCACCGGTCAACTCACCTTGTGGAGACGGCTGTTCACGCGGGCGCCGCGCGCTCCTCCGCCGGCCGCCGGTCCGGGAAGCCGACGATCCCGGCCACACATTGGGCCGGGTCCTCGCCTGCGCACTCCCAAGTACCCCAGGCCGAAGGCCTTCAGCGGCAGCATGCGGGCGAGCAGTGGGGTTCGTGCCGGGCGTCCGCGTCCAACAGCTCGGTCCGGTAACGGAATTCGGCGTCCATCCAGGGGACGGCTGTTCGCGGGCGACACCGTGCCGTGCACCAGAGCCAGGCCCGGCCCGGAGCCGGTGCGATCATAGGCAACGGTGGCCTCGCCACTACTGAGCATTTCCGATCTACGCCCTGGCGAGTGAAGATCGCTTCCGGTTGAGGGGAAGAACGCGTGCAGGACATCGGCGCTCGGTTCGGACTGATCCGTAGCCGGTCCAGTACGCGCCGCCAGCGTTTGAGCTCGGCGAAGGGGCGCTCGGCGGCGGCACGGAGTCTGGCGTGGTCGGTGCTGGCCAGCTTCTCCCAGCCGTTGTTCCCTTGTCCGGCGGCCATTTGACCAGGGTGCGGACGGTTCCTCCGGCACCCTGGTACCCGGAGTCGGCAGTGGTCTCTGCACCTGCCGCGGTGATGGCTTCGATGATGCCGTCGGCGCGTGCGGCGCTCAGGTCGTGCGTGGAGCCGGGCCGGGCTTCGCCGGGGAAGACCAGTTCGCCGTCAGTGGTGCTCGGGCCCTGGACATTCACGCCGTGGTCGTGGTGATTGCCGCTGTACAGCGGGCCGAGATTGGCCTTCCAGTAGCAGGCAGCGGTCCATGCCGGAGGCGGCGATAGCCTGTTCCAGCGTGGGCGCGAGCTGGGCCAGGGCGTCCACGGCTTCGTTGACGTAGCGTCAGGCTGTATCAGTGGAGGCTCCGAAGTGTGCTGCGAGCTGGGCAAAGGGTCGCCCTTGGCGAACCAGACAATGTCATGACGGCCTGGTCATAGGAGGTCAACGCCCGCCAGGAAACGAGGTCGTCGGGAATGTCGAGGGTGGCACGAATAGGTGATCACGAAGCTCCTTGCTCCGCTCCGCAGGATGGTTGCCCCCCTGCAACGACAGGGAGCTTCCTGCGCCACGGGCCACCGCGTCACCCGAACCGGCGGTGATCAGAAGAGCTCAATGAAGGTTTCTCATCCTGTGCCGCAGGGGTGATGATGGTGCGGACGAGGGCGTAA